>JBLFXD010000078.1:0-13190 GCA_047611045.1 Planctomycetaceae bacterium
CCGCCAAGTTCGACAACGAAAAAGACACCGAGGCCATCCGCCGAGCAATCGTCCGCTACGAGATCGAACACCCGGTCATCAACGATTCCGAGATGATCGTCTGGCGAAAAATGGGCGCCCGATCCTGGCCGACGCTGGTCCTGATCGACCCCGAGGGTAAGTACTGCGGTACCGCTTCGGGCGAAGGCAACCGCGAATTGATGGACACGATCATCGCGAAGGTCATTGCGTATCATGACGCCAAAGGAACGCTGGACAGGACACCTGTCCGCTTTGATCTTGAACGAGACCGCATGAAATCCGGGCCGCTGAAATTCCCCGGCAAGCTGCTGGCCGACACCGCCGGAAATCGCCTGTTTGTTTCGGACAGCAACCACAACCGCATCGTCGTATCGACACTCGACGGCAAGCTGATCGAAGTCATCGGCAACGGCCAGATCGGCGCCAAAGATGGCAGCTACTCAGAAGCATCCTTCGACCACCCCCAGGGAATGGCTCTGGACGGCGAAACTCTCTACGTCGCCGACACCGAGAATCACCTGCTGCGAACCATCGATCTAAAAACGAAAACCGTTTCAACGCTGGCCGGCACCGGAATGCAGGATCGACGACGAACTCAAGGCGGGACTCTGAAGTCGACAGCGATCAACAGCCCGTGGGATCTGGAAATCGTCAAAGGCACACTCTTCATCGCGATGGCCGGACCTCACCAGTTGTGGTCCCACGAAATCGGCACCAACGACATCGGAGTCTTCGCCGGCACCGGACGTGAGGACATCATTGACGGGCCGCTCGACCAGTCCGCTCTTGCACAACCGTCCGGCATCTCCAGCGACGGAGAATTCATTTACGTCGCCGACAGCGAGGGGTCGTCTATTCGCCAGGTTTCCGTCGACCCGAAAGGAAAGGTCACAACCATCGTCGGAGCCCACGATCTCCCCAGCGGCAGAACCCTGTTTGAGTTCGGCGATCGCGACGGAGTGGGATCAGAAGCTCGGCTTCAACATCCGCTAGGTGTTCATTACTCAGACGGAAAAGTCTTCGTCGCTGACGCGTACAACCACAAACTGAAAGTGATCGACGTCGCCAAACGAGAAGTCACTACCTTATTGGGGACGGGCACCGCCGGAGCAGGCCTCGCACCGTTACAACTCCATGAACCTGCGGGGATGACACTTTCCGGTGACACTCTTTACGTCGCCGACACAAACAACCACCGGATCGTCACGATCGACCTGAAAACGAAAGAGGCATCGAACTTCGAAATCGCCGGCCTTTCGGAACCGACAAAACCGGTCAGAAAATCAACTGACGCTGTGCCAGACGGAGTTCAGCTTCTGCAAGTCTCCCTGCAAAAGATTGCTCCCGGCAAAGAGTTGAATCTGGCCGTCGACCTACAGATTCCTGAGAATTACAAACTGAACGAACTCGCGCCGCTGCGTGCAAGACTCATTGCCAATGGCAAGCAGGCATTGATCGCGGAAGAAAATCTCGGAAGAAGCATCAAAGGCAAAGCCGACGGACATACGGCGATCTTCGCCATTCCACTCGCAGCGGCTGAAGGTTCAGCGCAATTGCAACTTGCAGTCACTTACTCATTCTGCCGCGGAGGCGTGGGTGGCCTCTGCAAGCTGCATACGTCGCGATGGTCATTGCCGATCACTGTCGCCGCCGACGGAGCAGCCACCATCAAGCTAAAAACCGATCTGCCGAAGTAGTCGATGGCGATCTCCGCAGACTACACGTCCCGGTGGTTCGATCTGGAACGCCTGCTCGACGAATCCTTCGTCCGCGAAATTGAATTCCGACGCGAATGTGTCTCGACGAATGACCTGGCTCTCTCACCGACTTCGGACAGGACGTCTCCGACCCTCGTTCTAACCGACTCGCAAACCGGCGGGCGTGGTCGAGGCAGCAATCAATGGTGGGCTCGCGACGGAGCGCTCACGTTTTCACTCCGGCTTCAGCCGTCGGAGTTCTCAGTCGCCCATGAGAACTGGCCGCTCGTGTCTTTGACAACGGCGATCGCGGTTGCCGACACCCTGTCAAACTTTGCACCCGAGGACAAAGTCGGCCTGAAATGGCCCAACGATGTTTTCCTGAACGGACGAAAGATTTGCGGAATCCTTGTTGAACCACCCAAAGGTTCGACGTCTGAACTGGTGATCGGAGTCGGGATCAACGTTGCCAATTCGCTGAGTGAGGCACCGGACGAAGTTCGAGCCATCGCGACATCAATCTACGACGAGACCGACACCGACTACAGCCCGTCCGACGTTCTGCTCACTTTCCTTCAAAGATTCGAAGTTCTGATCCGTGAACTCGGCACCGCGTCGCTTAACCTGAAAGACCGCTGGCAGCAGCAATGCACACTGACCGGCCAGCGAATCTCGCTCGAATCCGGCGACCACCAGATCGTCGGCCTCTGCCACGGAATTGCCGACAACGGTGCCATCAACGTCGAAACCGACGGAGTCATCCGCCCCTGGTTCGGCGGCATCGTCAGGCCAATCGACCGATGATCCGAGACAAGACCCCACCGTAGGGTATGTCAAGCGCAGCGCCGGCGTACCATCAAGAATCGGCTGCGAAGAAATGGTACTACGAAACTTCTCAGAACTCACACCGACTTCAGCCAGGCGGTCAGCAGCGCGGGGTATGCTGCCAGGTCATCCTTGTGAGCCATCTCGGTGATCGTGTGGATGTATTTGATCGGGCAGGCGAACGCGACGGTTCGTACGCCTCGACGAGTTCTCTGAATTGCGGCGCCGTCCTGACCACCTCGGGCAAGAATACCTCGTTGCGTTTTGATGTTCTCAGCCTTGGCGACAGCTTCAATTTCTTCGATCAAGCCGATGTCGCCGATCATCGACGAATCCATAATGTGCAGGCACAAGCCATCACCGGCCACAGTGACTCGCTCTTCATCAGGAACGCCTGGAGTCTTGCAACATAAAGTCGTGTCACACGCGATCGCGAAGTCCGGCTCGATGTCGTACGCCGCCGGAAACGCACCTCGTAACCCGACTTCTTCCTGGACAGTCCACGCGGCGTAGACGTCGCAGTTGTGATGATCGAGGGCTTCGATCGCCCGAATCTGAGCCCAGCAGCCGACTCGGTTGTCCAGGCATTGCGACACGACACTGTTACCGACTTCGGAAAACGGCCCGTCCAGCACGACCATATCGCCGACCTGAACTTTTTCCTTCACCGTGTCGCCGGGGAGGCTGAGATCGATGAAGAATTCGGAGATCTCCGGCACCTTCTTCTTCTCAGATTCAGAAGCAATGTGAATCGGCTTTCCGCCGGGGTTCATCACGCCAGGCAGTTCGCCGTCGGCCGTGCAGACCCGAACTCGCCGAGCAAACAGGTTACGGGTGTCAAAACCGCCGACCGGAATGACACGTACGAACCCGTCATCGCTGATGTGGCGAACCAGAAATCCAATCTGATCCATGTGAGCTGCCAGCATGACTTTGACGGGAGTCTCCGGTGCCGAGTCGCCATCCTTCGGTCGGGCTCGTCGAACGCCGATCAACGATCCCATTGCATCGGTCGTCAGCTCGTCGAACAGCTGCTTCTCGGTAACGTACGACTTGATGACCTCGCGGATGCGACTTTCGCGACCGGGAACGGAAGGCGTCTGAGTCAGTTGTTCAAGAAGTTCCATCGTCATACTCCGTTATTTTCGTTCGGGAATTTTCATCGGGAGGGGATCGACGCGGCGGCTGACGCACCGTGACGGCGAGAGTGTAAACACCAGCCGACCCGGACGTCATGATGCATCGTCTTCGCCAGTGATCCCGTGATTCTTCAACTTCTGCCGAAGCGTCGCTCGATGCAGCCCGAGCAGTCTCGCCGCCGCCGCTCGGTTATTGCGGCAGTGAGCGAGCACGGCGTTCAACAAAGGTGGCTCGACCAGTTGCAGCACGTCTTCGTAAAGAGCGGCCTCAGAATCTGCAGAATCCAGCGGTTGAAGCTGCTCAGCGGCCCATCGCGAAATCTCTCGCTGCAGCACGTCGCTGCTCAATGCCGAACGAGTTGTCGTCGCATCGGCTGACGGCAGGTGAGTCACTTCAATCGTGCCGCCTCGCGCCATGAGGGCCGCATGTTCGACCGCGTTGCGAAGCTCGCGCACGTTGCCCGGCCAGGGCCGACTACTCAGTTCCAGCAGCGCCGAGGACGCCAGCGTGCAACTCGCCGATCCGCCCGACATCTGACTGAGGAAATGCCGAGCGAGGTCGGGAATATCTTCCGCTCTTTCACGCAGCGGAGGTAACTCGATCTTCACGACGCTCAAACGGAAGTAGAGATCCTCGCGAAATGTGCCGGCTTCAATCGATGCTCCGAGGTCACGGTTCGTCGCTGCCAGAACTCGAAATCGGCACCGCTGCGACTTCGCAGATCCAACCGGGATAATTTCCTGATGCTCGATCGTGCGCAGAAGCTTGAGCTGCAGACTGACCGGCACGTCGCCGATTTCGTCGAGCAGAATCGTGCCGGCGCCGGCTACTTCCAGAATCCCTTGACGATTGGCTGTTGCTCCTGCAAACGCTCCCTTCACATGGCCGAACAATTCCGACTCAACCGACGCCGCATTCATGGCTGCCAGACTGATCGGCATGAACGGGTCGTCACTTCGCGAGCTGTGACGATGAATGGCCCGCGCAACAAGTTCTTTGCCGGTGCCACTCTCACCCAGAATCAGCACTGGGGCATCGCTCTGCGCCACAAAAGCAATCTGCCGAAAGATGGCCTGCATCGCCGGTGATGATCCCACAATGGCCTCGGCGAGTGAGCCTCCGGTTTCTGCGTCGTCGAGCGTGGCGGCGCGGTCCTTTGTTGCGCTGCTGGCATGACGATGTTCCAACGCGCGCCGCACGACGTCCGACGCGTCCGACAGTTCGAACGGTTTCGTCAGATAGTCAAACGCGCCTTCTTCGACGGCACGAACCGCGGTCTCCAGATTGCCGAAGGCGGTCATCACGACAACGGGAGCGTCATCTGACTTTGCCTTGAGCTGCTTCAGCGCTGTCAGGCCATCAATGCCTGGGAGGCGAACGTCGAGAATGATCGCGTCGGGCATGCACGTTGGCGCGACCAGCAGAGCTTCCTCGGCGGATGATGCGATCGTAACTTCGTGACCGTCGCCTCGAAGCAGTTCACGGAATCCCCAGCAGATCGCAGGTTCGTCATCAACGACCAGAACATGACTCATGATTCGCGTGGCCTCACGACGGTGAATGGTTCAACTCGGATATGACGACAGGCTCCGCCGGCACGGCAAATCGGAACACGGTGAGTTCCTCACGCCGCTCCCACGACAGTGTACCACCGGCCGCTTCCGCCGCGCTACTCGCTAACGCCAGTCCCAGCCCGACGCCTTCGGGTTTCGAAGTGACAAATGGCTCGAACAGACTTTCGCTGATTTCCGACGGCGGGCCACTTCCCGAATCACAGACCTCAACCGCGACCGATTGACCCGTCGCAGCCTGACTAGTTTCGGGCCGCAGTCGACCTTCTTCGCTGGGAACCTCTCCCTGACAACCGGAACTTTCGCCCCCGGCGGCTTCCGAATTCACAATAATTTCAATCAGGCCACCGTTGCCCGCTGCTTCGATCGCGTTCAAGGCCAAATTGAGAACGGCGGTCCGAAACCCATCCGCATCACCGATTCTCCAATCGATGCCTTCAGGAAACGTCACCCGAAGAGTCACGTGAGAATGCTCACACTGCACGGCCACCAGCCGCTCGATTTCGAGAATCGCCTCGGACAGTTTCACTGGCCGAGCGGGTTCAACTTCCTGCCGACTCAGCGAAAGCAGACCTCGAATCTGCTCCTCAGTCAGCGATAGCTGGTGAAGTGCCACGCTGAGCGTATCGTCGGCCCGCGATCCGGCTTCGCCATCATCATCCGCAGCAGTGTTCGAACTCATCGGACACTGCTTCTGATGAAGCTGCACGGCCATCCGAGCACCGGTCACTGCGTTACGCAACTGGTGAGCCAGGCCGCCAGCCAGCTGAGCCAACAGCCGAACTCGTTCCGTATGCTGAATCGTGTGCCGCAATTCTCGAAGCTGTGCCGAAAGGCTGCCGGCAGAAGCGATCAGGTCGTCGATCTCGTCGACACGTTCCGCTGGCTCTCCGCCAACAGAAGCGTCCGGAAAATGCCCGTCAGCAATCTCTTCCAACAGCGACCGGACACCGTTGATCCGCCGTGAAATACGACCGGCCAGCCACGCGGAAATTCCCGCCATCACAACCACCGTCCCGGCCCCAACGAGCAACGGCGGCCAGGTCGCCGTCCAGCGAGCTTCTTCCCAGCTCGCTTCCGGATAAAGAACGACCAGAGTGGCGACCTGCCCAGCTCCATCTGCGGCAACTCGGGCCGCGAAACATGGTCCCAGTTGCGTGGCGACACGCGGCAACTGCGTCATCGAACTTTCTGAAGAGATCACCGGAGCAGCCTTCGCCGCCTTCGCGATCAATTCAGGATCGGGCAATGTCGCCGCGACTGGCTGGTCGTCACGATCCAACGCGAGGAACTCAGCCCCCGAAAGACCGCTCATCTTGCTGAGAATCGTATCGGTGTAAGTCAGTCTCGAATCAGACAAGGTGTCGACGACATTCTGAATCCGAAGCAGCGTCTGCTCTTCCGCCCGACGAACCGCCAGCCACGCCGAGGTCATCGCGATAATCGCAACGGCCGCAACCATCGTCGCCGAAAACGGCAGCAGAATCTGAATTCGAATAGGGCGCCGCAAAACAGTTCAACTTTCATTCTCACCAGTCAACTCCAGACACCGGCCTTCGAGGGCAGGACTCGAGTCCGATCGGCAGCTTAACCTGAGAGCCAAACCGTTTCCCGCGTCAACTGAAAAACTCGCCGACTCTTTTTCCGCCACAACCGTCCATTTCCTAACCAGGCCTTGGTACCATCCCGCAACTCACAATTTTTGATCATCCTCAGGAGCAGGCGAAGACATGATTACCGTTGGAATGAACTACCACGTCATCGAAGGAAAACAGCAGGACTTCGAAGACAAATTTGCTGGCGTCATCGACGCTCTGAACGCCGCTGAAGGCCACACCGAATCCACACTGTGGAAGGACGTCAAAGACAGCGCGTCTTACCTGATCACCAGCGAGTGGTCGGACGAAGCGGCGTTCTCCGCCTTCATCCAGAGCGACGCTTTCCGCGCCGTGACCAATTGGGGCAAGGAGCAGATTCTCTCAGATCGCCCACGGCACAAAATCTACAAGACATAGGCACTGTGGATTTCGTGCGATTTGAGCACGGAGCAATCAGGCTGACTTTTGAACGCAGAGATCGCAGAGGCGGAAAGCGCAGAGGACAGGGGGAGAGAATCTCCTTGACTCTGCGAGGCCTCGGTGATCTCTGCGTTTTTCTTGGGCTGTCGTGCGGCGAATAAAGAGACGACAGACAATTCTGTCATTGGTGGGCAGTGCCCACCCTACAGTTGGTCGGCCCGTTTCAGGACCTCCCGGTAAGGCACAGATTCGAACGCTCCGAACAGCGGGTTCTTTGTCAGCTTCGCGCGGGTCAGCTTTGGAGAGCTGATGCCGCAGAGAAATTTCGCCAAACGTGATGGCGACCCCAGCGCTTCGTGATTCTGCTGACGCAACTCCTCGGCACGCTGCCAGATTTCTTCGGTCATCTCAGGCTGCGGTCGAGTGACTTCTGTCGACAATGGCGTTTCTTCGAGACACCGTGAGCAGTGACCGCAACCGGATTCCAGCGGCTCGCCGAAGTACGATCCCAGTCGTGATACCTGGCAGCCTTCTGCCGTCGCTTGATCGATAACATCGCCCAGCCGTTCCACGTCACGCTTTTCGCGACGCTTCATTCGATCGCACAGATCGTCGATGACAGCGTCAGGATTGTCTGGACATTTCAGTCGACGATACCGATGCATCAGGCCACTTGGCTTCAGTTCGATCATGCCCCGCTCGGCCAGATAGTCGAACGCCTTGACAACTCGCATGCGGTCCGAGTCGGACGCTTGCGCCGCCTGATCAATGTCGATCGTGCACCATTTCTTCGACTTCGTCACCTGCTTGAAAACTGTCGTCAGGAACTCGCGACGTTGCTCGTCGAAGTTTGACAGAATTTCTGCGGACGTCTGCTGCGGGATGAACTGGTACTTCGAATAAATCGGAGTCGTCTCCTGGATCCAGCCATCGATTTCCAGGTACGTAATCAGAGTTCGCATCACGAGAGGCCGCATATCGATGGAATTCGACAGCGAGTATTGGCTGACGGCGATTTCATCGTCGGACTCGAGCATTTTTCTGACCAGTCCGGCCACACTTTCCCGTTCGGGAGTGTCTCCAAATATGAAGTTCTCCAGCGTGTTGAGGTCAGCCGAGCAGAAGAGCATTTCACAGATTGATTTTTCGCCATCCCGCCCGGCTCGGCCGATTTCCTGCGAATAGTTTTCGAGACTCTTAGGCAGGTTGTAGTGGTAAACGTAGCGGATATTCGATTTGTCGATGCCCATGCCGAACGCGATCGTCGCCACAATGATCGACTCGTCCGACGCCATGAACCAGTCCTGCCGATCCGCTCGTTCGTCGTCTTTCATGCCGGCGTGATACGCCTTTGCGGGAAGCCCGGCTTCGTCCAACCGCACAGCCACTTCTTCGGCCGTGCGTTGCAGCGTCACGTAAACGATGGTCGGGCCTGGCGGGCGCTCGTGCAGTTTCGAGATGAGAATCTGGTCGCGAGTTCGCTCTTCGACGACTTCACTCAGCAGTGTCAGATTCGACCGGTAGAACGGAGTCTGCACGGCGCATTCAGATTCGATCGTGAAAAAGCTGCAGATGTCCGTCAGAACCTGCGGCGTCGCCGTCGCGGTCAGAGCCAGCACCGCGTCCGCTTTGCACTCGTCGGCAAACCTTGCCAGTTTGAGATAGTCCGGTCGAAAATTGTGGCCCCACTCTGAAATACAGTGAGCCTCGTCGACCGCGAACAACGACACGTTGACTTGTGCCAGCAATCCTCGAAAACGCTCATTCGTAAAACGCTCAGGCGCCACGTACAGCAGTTTCAGTTCGCCGCTGCGCAGTCGCCGTGTGACGTCTCGATACTCATCGACGGTCAGCGTCGAGTCCAGCCGCGCTGCTGAAATATCACGAGCCACCAGCGCGTCGATCTGATCCTTCATCAGAGCGATTAGCGGCGAGACGACCAGCGTCAAACCTGGCAACAGCAACGCCGGAAGCTGATAACAAAGCGACTTCCCACCACCCGTCGGAAACACCGCCGCCGAAGACTTTCCGTCGATGAGATTCTCAATGACCTGTCGCTGCCCCGGTCGAAACTCATCAAACCCAAAGTGTGTGAGCAGCGTGCTCTGAATCTGATCGCTCATGTTTTCTCTCCGAAAGTGGACATTGAAAACATAAGTTTACAGTCTGATCGTACACTTGTCATTCGACGACGATTTCCAGGGAGATCAAACTCGCCTTGAGAGGTTTCGTCGGCGATTCAGGATCGACCGGGTTCCGATCGTCGTGGCCGATGCTGAGGTCCTCCTGCGGGTGCGACTTCAACGGTCCCGGTGATTTTGCGGTGACCGGGTGAGCGTCGTTGATTTTCAGGCTCAGCGTGCCGTCCTTGGCCATTCCGGCGACGACTTTCGTAGCCTCACCCAGTGAGATCGGCGACTCAACACGGCTGACGATGCCGGCGTTCCGCGTCGCAAAAATGACGGAATCAGCCTTCACGTAGAGTGAGTAACCGATGGCCGATCCCCCGTGTGCGACGATGACGCCCTCACCAGCTTTTCCATCAGCGGGCACGACTGAGCAATTGATCGAGAACGCTTTGCGAGCGATGGCCGGTGCAGACGCCGATGCGTAAACATCGCCGAGTTTGACTTTGCTCCAATCGAGCGGTTTGCCTGTCGCTTTGGTGCCAGGCTTCGTCGGGCGTCCCCTCGGCTTTCGTGGCTGAGTCGGGTAAAGCGTAACCGGGTTTTCGACTTCGCCGGCCGGACGCACTCCGGGACCAGACTTTCCGCTGCCAATGTCGGCAACCATCCCGTCGATCAACTTCTGCAAACGAGCGACGACTTCGGGATGCTTGTCGGCGAGGTTGGTGACTTCGCCGATCTCCTCATCGAGGTTGTAGAGGCGAGGTTCTCGCGACTGCAGATCCTCAGGACGTTCCTTCATGCCCATCCCGATTGATTGAGGAGTGATCGCCAGTTTCCACGGACCAGACCGAACAGCCTGGAGCGTCGTCCCCTGATAGTAGAACCAGGCTTCGTGCGGCGACTCTTTTGTCTTGCCCAGCAGAATCGGCGAGATGTCTTTTCCGTCGATCTTCACCCCCGGCACCGGCTTGCCACCGTCGGCGCCGCCAAGCTTGACGAAAGTCGGGAGGACATCCGTCGTGCCGCAAACGGCATCGCAACTGCTGCCTGCTTCGACCGTGCCCGGCCACCAGGCGATCGTCGGTTCACGAACGCCGCCTTCCAGCGTGCAGCCTTTGCTTCCTCGCAGCGGTCCGGACACTCCGCCAGCCGCGCCTTTGGATGCCCACGGACCGTTGTCACTCGTAAAGATGACGAGCGTATTCTCTGCAAGCTTCTTCTCACGCAGCGCGTCGAGAATCTGCCCGACACTCCAGTCAACTTCCTCGACCCAGTCGCCGTACGTGCCGTTCTTCGACTTGCCGGCAAAGTCTTCGTGAGGAAACAGTGGAACGTGCATCGCCGTGTGAGGCAGGTAAAGAAAGAACGGCTTATCGGACGCCTCTTCGATGAACTTCACTGCTTCCTCGGTGTACTCACGAGTCACCCGCCGCTGGCCTTCGTCTTCGAGCAACTCGGCGACTTTGTCATCACGCAGCAACGGCGTTACTCGGCGACCGTCTTCGAGCGAGTTTCTCTGCATGTCGTTCGAGTAGGGAATTCCGAAGTAATGATCGAAGCCCTGATTCGTCGGCAGAAACTTCGGCTGGTCGCCAAGGTGCCACTTGCCGATGCATGTCGTCGCGTAGCCCAGCTCTTTCAGATACTCGGCAACCGTCCGCTCACTCGGATTCAAACCCTTCGGTCCCGCCGGAAAGAAAACACCCGGTACCGAAACTCGCGGCGCGTAGCACCCGGTCAGCAACTGAGCCCGCGACGCCGAGCAAACCGGAGCGGCATAAAAGCTGGTCAGCTTCATCCCTTCCACAGCCATCCGATCCAGATGCGGAGTCCGATTCAACATCGAACCGTACGGACCGATATCTCCGTACCCCATATCGTCGATATAAATCAGCACGAAATTAGGTTTCGCCGGAGCGGCTTCAGCCTGCTGGCAGCCGGCCGCGGCATAAACACAGGCAAGAACGCAATAGATCAGGTATCTCATAAGTCGGCACTTTCTCGGCGGGTCAGATTGTTGAGCCAGCATTCTTTCGACATTCCGAGCCAGGGTCAAAGATGCAGCGGTCGCGCCCCATTTTCACCCCTGTCGGCCAACCTGCTCGTTTTCCGCGGCCGCGCCTTTCGATTAACATCCCGGATCTTGCACACCAACTTTTGCCGCGAGTCTCGAAACGGAGTTCCCCCCGATGGATGCCAACCTGAACACGATCCAGTTGGGCGACTGCGTTCAGGCCATGAATGCACTACCCGAAGGCTCCGTCGACCTGGCCTTCGCCGACCCGCCATTCAACATCGGCTACGAGTACGACGTCTACGACGACAAACTCGAAAAGCAACAGTACCTCGACTGGTCCGAGCAATGGATCAAAGCCGTTTCGCAAGTCCTCAAGCCGGACGGAACTTTCTGGCTGGCCATCGGCGATGAGTACGCCGCCGAGCTGAAAATCCTCAGCCAGCAGATCGGTTTTACCTGCCGAAGCTGGGTCATCTGGTACTACACATTCGGCGTCAACTGCTCGCACAAATTCACCCGGTCGCACGCTCACCTCTTCCACTTCGTCAAAGATCCAGAGAACTTCACTTTCCGAGCTGACGACCTCGACAACCGAGTCCCATCGGCAAGAGAACTCGTTTACAACGACAAACGAGCGAACCCTCAAGGCCGACTTCCCGATGACACCTGGATCATTCGCCCGGCGGACGTCGTCGCCGAACTGGTCAGCGACGACGACGGAACATGGAGCCCCGACGAATTGAATCCCCCGTCGGATTCGAACAACACGTTCACTCTGCGGCCGCAGGATATCGCCCAGAGTTTTCAGAAAGATGAAGACACCTGGTACTTCCCGCGCGTAGCCGGCACCTTCAAAGAGCGAGCTGGCTTTCACGGCTGCCAGATGCCCGAACAACTTCTTGGACGGATCATCCGCACGTGTTCCAATCCGGGCGACCTGGTGATCGATCCGTTTTCGGGCAGCGCCACCACGCTCGCCGTCGCGAAGAAGCTCGGACGACACTTTCAAGGATTCGACATCTCAGAAGACTATGCCGAATACGGAAGACGCCGACTCGAATCGATCAAAGTCGGAGACCGACTCGATGGCTCGGCCGAGCCGCTGAAAAGTGCACCGAAGACAAACTCGAAAGCAACTGCCGGAAAAGGCAAAGCGACGAAGAACAAACAGGATCAGGCCCGCCTTTTTAAGGAAGAGCGGTACGATCAAATCCAGCTTGAACTAACGCTGCACGGCATCGCGGAAGCCTACCTGGCGACACACGAAGGTTTTTCCGTTGACCGGGTTGTCGTTGATCCCGAATTGAATCACGAATTCGTCAGCGTCTGCGATCGCCTTAGCCTGGTGGGCGACGCTCGAACGTGGAACACGCTGCTGTTTCGACTGCGGAAGGCCGGCAAGCTGGCACACATTCCAGCCACACGGCGGACGAACTTCTCATGGGAAGACTGTGACGAGTTCATGTTTGCCAGCGAGGTTGCCTGGCAAACGCTGTTGAACGAGAACGCAGCCGCAAGTCTCGACGAGATTCTGTGCGACCCGAAACTCGCGGCGGAGCTGGACCGTCGAGCCGCCGCACTCGCCCCGGGAAGAACACCGCTGGAATACCGCTGGGCAGCGTTGAAGCTTCGTAAAGAAGCGAAGTTTGCACGGGGTCGCGCAGCCGTGCTTCGACCACCGTCCGCCGTTGCCCCTCCAGCAACGCTCGAAGATGTGGTGAACAACTCGCTAACAGATCAGCCAGGCCTGTACATCCTCAGCGACGATTCTC
>JBLFXD010000079.1:0-13178 GCA_047611045.1 Planctomycetaceae bacterium
TGTCGTCAGCAGCCGCTCGATGACCGCTTTGCCACCGAGGTCCATGACGAGCTTCGGTTGTCCCATCCGCCGACTGAGCCCCGCGGCCGGGACGATCGCAAAAAGCGACATGGTGGTTACTCTTTCCGATGTCTCTGATCCAGAATCTTTGATGCGTAAGTTCAATGCGGGAAGCAGAACTCGAAAGGTGTCCCATGACAATGCAACGACGACGATTTCTCACAACGTCTGCCGGAGCCGCGGCTGGCCTGGTTTGCGGAGCGGGAGGACTGTCTCACCTCACGGTGGCAGACTCGAAACCAGCGGCCAGTAAGATGCAGCTTGGACTGGTCACTTACAACTGGGGCAAAGACTGGGACGTTCCCACTGTCATCAAGAATTGCGAAGCGACCGGCTTCGAGGGCGTCGAACTTCGCAGCACGCACAAGCACGGAGTCGAGATCACGATCGACGCGAAACGTCGCAAAGAGGTCCGGCGTCAGTTTGCCGATTCAAAGGTCGAGCTGGTCGGACTCGGCAGCGCCTGCGAATACCACTCTCCCGATCCGGTCGTCGTGAAGAAGAACATTGAAGAGACGAAGGCGTTCGTGAAGCTTTGCAAAGATGTCGGTGGCAGCGGGGTGAAAGTTCGTCCGAACGGGATTCCGCAGGATGTACCGATCGAGAAAACGCTGGAGCAGATCGGCAAGTCTCTGCGGGAAGTCGCCAAATTCGGAGCCGACCACGGCGTTGACATCCGAGTCGAAGTTCACGGCCGCAACGGCTCAGCCGAGTTGCCCAACATTCAACGCATGATGGAAGTCGCCGACCACCCCAACGCGGTCGTCTGCTGGAACTGCAACCCGACCGACCTCAACGGCAAAGGCCTGAAACACAATTTTGATCTGGTCAAAGAAAAGATCGGCACGGTCCACATCCACGACCTTCGTTCGACCAGCTACCCGTGGAAAGAAATCTTCGGCCTGCTGAAGGGATCAAACTTCTCCGGCTGGGCACTGCTCGAAGAAGGCAAAGTCCCGACCGACATCGTCGCCGCCATGCACGAAAACCGAGCCGTCTGGAACCAACTGGTCGGCTCATAGGATAGGGGACTGGTCGAAAGGCCGTTGCCATCGCCATCACACCAGCGAACTGACAGGCAGCCGTCAGGACGATCGTTATTACTACGTGGCGCCGATTCCGCGTCGCGCGAAAGTTTTTGGCGACTGGCCGAGTGTGAAGACCATCGGTATGGTCATCAGTGTCCGACAGGAAGGCGACGAAGTGACCGAAGAAGTGCGTTATTACATTCTCAGCGAGGACCTGACAGGCAAAGATTTCGCACGAGCCGTACGGCAACACTGGTCTATCGGAAATAACGGCCACTGGCAGCTGGACGTCCTGATCCACGAAGACGCCAGTCGCGTTCGCGAGCGAACTCTGACCAACAATATTTCGTGGATGCGGCGGGTTGCCATCAGCCTCTTAAAGCACCATCCCTCCACAGACAGCCTGAAAGGAAAGAGGCAAAGCGCCGGATGGAACGATCAGTTCCTCGCCGAAGTACTGCAAATTCAGCAGAGAAACTTCGCGCCCCCTCTGTGTCTCTGCCAACCTTCACGCTGGCACACGTGTTTGAGGAAGTGACCACCTGGCTGACCACCGGCCGCAGCCGCTTCCGGAAACTGCTGAAATCACAGAACCTGCCCCCGCCAGAGTGCTCTCCTCTGGACGCTCTCCTGCCCGCCACCGGCGTCCCCTGACGCCAGTCATCCGCTTACAGAACCTCGCCAATCGCCGACCGGAACTCCAACCAGCCCCGACCCAACCTTCAGGCTGCCGCGTAACGCTGCGCTGAAGCCAGGGAACAATGGGCATCTACGTTTTTCGCGGTCCTGGGGTGGCGCTTCGCTGTCCCCAGGCTATTGGGTAAAACGCCTGCGGCGTAAACAGTTCAGCCAGTGAAACTCCAGTTTATGAACGTCCGATCAATTTCCAAGCCGAGCCTTATCACTCGTAGCCACTACGTCGAAAAAACACTGGCGAAGCCCGTGGAACACTCATTCAGCCAACTGTCGGACAGCGACCAAACTACTTATCAAGCGAGTAAATTTTGACGTCGTCGACAACGACGTTTCGATGAATGGCCAGGCGGAGCATTCGCTTGGTCGGGTGTGCGAACCCTTCCGACGAGAATGCCCCAACTTCTTTGCCATCAATCGAGACGCTCAACTCATCGCCGACAACTTTGGCGACTGCGATGTACCACTTTCCGGTTTCCAGCTTGTGCGGAAAACGCTTCGCCTTTGTCATTAACATTTTCTGTTGAGCGGGCGTCACTTTTTTGGTTTGGCGAGCTTCACGAATCTTCAGATCCATATTCCCTGTCTTCAGGTCGGTCAGTTGAGTCTGCTTGACACCGATGTCTACCTTAAAGAGATGCCCTGCCCAGACCTTCTTGTACTGCTGATCGGCAAAATTCAGACCAAGCGAATCTTTCTCGTGCTCAAGCATGAATTTGATCTCAACTCTGCCATCACGAAACTCAGCAGGGTGAGTCACCGAGACGCCGTGGTCGGCAGTCTCGTGAATGAAGATCCGCATGGTTCCGTCTTTGAGGTCGACCTGCTTGTTGCCGCCAGCGCGAGCCTTGCTGTTCGTGCCCCAGCCGTTGCCGACTTCGTCCTTCAGTTCCTGAGATTCGTTCCGCTCGAAGTCGTCACTGAAAATCAGCTTGCCCGGTTCTTCAGCATGCACACCGGAAGAAAGGCCGACGAATGCAATAATCAGGACGCAAGCTGCAAAAAATCGTGTCTTCATCATTGGTACCTGAGTTGAGTGAAACTTTGGTTTGTGGAAAATTCGTGACAGTCAATCAAATGAAAACTCAAGGATCGGACCAGACGCCTCGGGGTGCGAATCGCTGGCGAAACCGTGAGTCAGACCGTGCCACTCGCGGGGTGGCATGAGCCTGCGGAGTCATCTCGCGGGGCGGGTGCGATCAGAATTTGACGAAAGCGGCCTCAGGTTACCGGTCAGGAACGAGCTCGGTCGATACTTCAGACGGAAGTGGTGTCACAAGCCACAGGCGTTGCGCGTAGTACGCAAGAAACCGTTTGTCATCGATCGGGCTCAGCCTGCTCTCATCTCCGCTGTCGAATGGCTTGCCGACTGCGAATTCAGGAATCTGCTGAAACCTGGGCTGCCCACTCGGGAACTCGTATCGCCCCAGCGTTCCCCCCTGCTGAATCCACCAGACATGGCCCGCACAAACAACCGGCTCTGAAGTATACGGAACCCACAACCGCCGTGTCGGCTGCAGACTGCCCAGTGGATAGTTGGCAAGAATGTCAGCCTTGTCCGTTGCCAGATTCCACCGGGCGATCCACACATCCGCCAGCTTCAGAATGTCGCCATCAAGACGTGCGAAAGTCTGACGACGCTGCGGGCGAACGAGAGCATGGACGAGGCTTGTCTCGCCAGTAAAAGAATGTTCCCACAGCTCAAGTTGACCGCCGTCGTTTCGCTCCCTCTGAATGACAATCAGCAGTCGCTTTCGAGCTGAATCAAACAGCAGATGCGGGATACCAAACGCTGAGTAGCGATCAAGTGGAGACTCGATATCCGAGCGGCTTGTGGAGACCAGAGTGTCGACGCTTAGGATCGCGTCGCGCGGCTCTGCGGCCAACGCTCCTCGCAGTAGTTTCCCACCCTGAATGCCGGCATACAAGTGACCGTCTCCGATCGCCAGCGACTGAACGTCGCCATCTGACAGCAACTCGGGAGAAACGATTCGACTGACAGATGCATTGTCCAGTTCGTACCGAAAAACGCCCATCCCGCTGACGGCGACGTAGCAGGCACCGGCGTCAGTACCTGTTGCTGTTACGTAGGTTCTGTAGAGCTGATACTGATATCGATATCTGGTGGGAGTGGTGACCGCTCCAAGTGCATTCGACGGTTCGCCATCCAGCGGAATGGCCACGAGCTGAATCTGGCTTCCCTGCCCGGCTGGCGAAATTGCCACCGTATAAACAATTTCATCTCTGACAAACGGATTGGTAATCATCCACTGAGAGAATCGCGATCCCGGAGCGTGATACAACTGCCGAACCGCGACAGCTGAAGGACTCGCCTCGTCCGCCAGGTCCGGCCACTTCGTTTCGAGACGCAAGCGGATCTGGTCAACCTTGTGCGTCGCTGAATCGGAAGCCGCTCCGCCACCCGTCTGCTTTCGGCGATAGGCAACGAACTCAGTCAGGAATTCCGAAACTCGACGTCCGGTCTGCAGCCCCGTATCGGCATCCGCGTGTCGCACAGCGGCGCTCGCACCGTCGAGCGCCATTCTCGAATAATTGCCGGGCAGTTCCCGTCGTTCCATCAATGCCTCAGCGGTGGCCATCATCAGAAGGGCCATCGGCTCTCCGCCGCGGAGTATCAGATAGTTGAAACTGCGGTCCAGAAAGTCGACAGCCGCCTGGCTTTTACGCGTTCCGCGGCTCTTTTTCAGTTCGCTATCGACGATCGCCAGTGCGTCGTCGCAGATTTCAGAAAACTCGTCGGCACGCGTTCGAAGGTCCAACTCCTTTGCTTTCCAACGAATCACCAGCCGAGCCCGCTTCGCGGAAAGTTGCACAAGCGGCTCAGAATGTTGATCCAGTGCGTCGAGAACTTTCAGTGTGTCGGGATCATCCCAGCCAAACTGTGTGAAGTCTCCCAGCACGACGTTGTAAAAGGACCACAACTGCAACTCCTGAGGGACTTCCTCCAGATCCTGCAGCCAGCGAAGCGTCGCGTCTGCGGCATCCGTCCTTAGTCGAGATTCGCGACGTGCCCGATTCCCAACGTCAAATTTCGAACCCCACAACACCTGGCCGTAAAGCTGGACGTTCTGAAAAATTGCTCCAGCATCTTCGGCGGCCAGAGATGATCGAGTCAGGTCACGGGCTACATCGACAAGCCGTTGTGTGAATCCACGGCCGCGTGCCACCAGACGCTCGCGATGCGACGGACTCAAGCGAGGCTCGACTGATCTCAGAAGATCAAACATTCCGCGCACTCGAAGACTAATTCCGTGCCGCTGCTGCAACTCAACAAGAGCCGGCCGATTTTCCACCGACATGAGCCGAGCGATATTGCAGGTCGCCTGAATCATTCGAATCATCAGCCGGTCTGCCGTCGTGCGTTCCTCTCCCTGAAGTTGTTTCCATGGTAGTCCGTCGGTCGCTTCGCGCATTCGATCGCTTAACCACATGACGGAATCAGCATCTTCCGGCGCGGTCATCGCTGCCAGCTCGGCTGACTCGAGCGCCCGATCCTTCAAACCCTGCTGCCAGAGAGACTTCGCAACGATCAGATGCCGAGCCGATTCATCCTGATGCTCCGGCACAGGACCTGGCAAATTTTGCTGCGCCCAGATTGCAGTCGCCAGTTGATTGGCAGCAGTGCCGCTCAGCTCATCAGCACGAACCTGGATCGAGCCGTCGCTACGACTCGCCTCTCGCACGACGGCCGTGATTTCGCACGATGTCCAGCAGTCGGACCAGGAAACACGCAGGTCGAAAATCTCATCTGGTGATACCTGCGGCTTCTTCCGTTTCGCCGCCGACTCCGACTTCCAGAATTCAGCACTCTGAGACATCACCATCAGGCGAGGCGAATCGCACAGACGTCGTTCCAGCAGCTCCAGAAATACCGCCAGAATTCTCCGTCCTGCTGGCGGCAGATTGTCCAGCTGAACATCGCCAATGGAGATGCGTCGGATGGCGGAGGGCGACTCGCGATACGAAGCGATCTGCGTCTGCAATAACCGGCCCACCGCAGTCACCGTGGAATCCGGTCTCCCATCTGAAACAGCCTGATCAGCAAGCAATCCGCCACCGCGGGTTTCGTAAACGCTGAACCCTTGAACGAGGCCGTCTCGTGTCACGTCAAGCCGAACGATGAAGTCCGCATCGTTGCGCCGCTGGACGGCTATCGGCTCCAGTAGCCGTTCGGACGTTTCCACATCTCCGGTAACAAATCCCGTCGTCCAGAACTGAAAACCGTCATCGTCCAGCTTCGATGCTCGGTCGGACACAGCTTCAAACGCCGAGTTTTCCTTCGGCAACAGAAACTCGACCGCGTCACCAGCCACTGAGATTGTGGTCAACGTCGCCATGAACCCGGCAACGAAAACGCGCACGACAAACGATTGGACAGACATCGGTGATCTCCGGACAGTTGACGATTGATCACCCAATTCTGTCGGATGCGAAGTCTTCGGCAAGCCCAGTTTCAGAAAGACGGAGAGCCGTTGAGGTCCGCACTAAACCACAAGCAGGAAGTCTCCGCCCGCAAATGTGGACACGACTTCCAATAGGCGATCTTCTCGTCGCCGGGTGACAGGGCCGTCACGCTCATCCCGACAACGCTACTTGTCCCGAGCTCCCCGTCGCACGGACTCGCTGACGGCGTTCTCAAATTCCTGACGGAACGCGGCGTCGGCATCGATCTCGGAGCCGCCCTGTTTGAGGTACGGTCGCGGCCGTGGAGCGAACTCGCCGCCTTCCCATCGGATGTTCCCAAATATCGGAACCTTTGCTTGCCAGGGTCTGGCCACCTTATCGGGCCATTCTTTCTGCCCCGGAGTCAGAATCAAGCTGGTCACGAAATCATAGTTTTCGAGGACCTCGCCCTCAGCCGTGACGAACTTGTCGATCGACAAACTCAACGAATGCATACCGGAATCATTCAGCTCGACCATCGCGACAAAACGACGAGGCTTCCTACCGGTATAACCTCGCCACTTGTCAGTTTCGAGTATCACGGCGAGCGTTTCGTTCGGGGCCGATGTCTCAATGTCGAGAGTCAGTGACGCGCCGCGAGGACCAACAAATGCTGGATCGCCGACCTTGTGCGTTTCGTAATTCCAGTGTTCTCGATGATTGACTCCGACGAGCGACCAGTCGCGCCATCCATTACTGAAATCCTCGATCAACCGGTGCCGCTCACCCGTTGCCTTAACGCCGGCCTCTTTGAGTTGATGCGGAAACGCCTTGCGACACTCACTCGTCACCGTCAGCAACGAAGTATCAGCGTACCCCGGCGGCATCTTGAGCAGCGAACCGGTTTCGTACGTCACGTTGGCAAAGGCGAAAAGTGGCTCGCCCAGCTCCACCACCGGACACTCTGCCACAAACACACGGCCATCGATTTCGGCTGATGCCAACCGCCAGAACCTTGCACGAGGGTCTCGATCGTAGCCATAAAAAACTTCGACCGAATTGAGACGATGAGGTCCGGAAAGATCCGGCTTGACGATAAGTCGAGGAACGCCGTCGCCAGAATTCACATCGAGCCGCGTGCTCGCCGTCTTCGGAAACTGAAACGTCCCCTTCAGATGAGTCTCGAACCAGCGGACGCGTGCCGCAAAATTATCCGTCGTGAATCGATGATTCATGTGAGGCGTGAACGACATCGCTCCGTTCTTCTGCGGAAGGCTGTTGAAGCCTTGAACAACGAATTCCATCGGCGAGTTGAAATCGTTCGTCGCGCCCAGAAACATCAGCGGGCATTTGATCAACGGCCAGTAATTCTTGCAGTCGAGCGTCTGATTGTAGAGATCAAGGTCAGCTCGCATTCGACGAGCAGAACCGGGCACACCAGCAATGTCTGAATAGAGATACCCGCTTCCGCCGACCGATGGAGACGCTGCTTTGACTCGCGAATCGATCGCCGTCAACACAGTCAGCCGACCGCCCATGCTGTGACCGGTGACGCCGACGTTGGCTCCGTCGGCCTCAGGTCGTTCTTCCAGAAACGTGATCGCTCGCCGTGCCGCCGCCGAGTACAGAAGCCAGCTACTGTTCCAGGGATGCGGCACGTCGTGGATCGTCCCTTCGTCTGGTGAGACATCGTTGTGATGTTTGGGGGCGAAGAACCCGGCCGGAATCCCTGACCAGTCCGTATTCGGATCGTCCGGCTGACCGATCACATGCTCGCCCCAGTTGACCGACACGGCCGCATAACCATGTGACGCCCAAAACCGAGCCCCCTCCGGTCGAGCCCGTTGCCCGCCGCCGTGCAACTGCACGATCCCCGGCAGTTGCCGACCGCCTTTCGGGAAAGCGTAAAAGGCGGCAACTCGCGTCTTCTTCCCGCCAAACGTTCCCACGACGTAGCGAACATGCCGCAAAACGATGTCGTCTTCAACGGACTCGCGAATCACCTCGACCTCAAGCGGCTCCGCCCGAGGATCAAAGTCGGCCCATGTTTGGCTGACGGTCTGAGGAACATCTTGAGCAAACACGGTCGCCACATTGCAGAGCAAAGCCAAAGCCACGAGCAGTTTCATAGAAAGCCTTCCGACGTGATCAGTGAAGAATTTAAGCCACAGAGATCACAGAGTCCTCAGAGAAAACGTCCGAAAGGAATCTCTTTTTCCTCTGTGAGCTCTGTGGCTCAAATCTTCCGAGCAATTGACAGAGCATTGAGCCATGCCCTCAAGCAAGCAACTCTGGGACAATCCCCGTGCTGTGGCTGAATCGGTCGACTGGCAGATCGGCCTGTTGCATCAGAGTGAGCCAGTAATTGGCGAGCGGCGTATCCTGCTCGGGCAGCACGATGTGCCGACCGTGTTTGATTCCGTTAGCTCCGCCACCTGACAGAATCGCAGGGAGGCCCTTCAGCTCGTGGCCCGAACGCAGATTCGTTCCGTAACTCACGATGCAGTTGTCGTAGAGTCGGCTGCCGTCGATGTCCTTCGCTTCTTTGAGTCGGTCGAGGAAATGGCCAAACAACTCGGAGCACTTCTTATCCCGTTCCTGCGAGGCCAGCGTGCGTGGCTTCGAGAATCCGTAATGGCTCAGCGAATGAGCCTTCAGTGAGACTCCCATCCCCTGCAGAACCGAACAAACTGGCTGACGATAAGTCACCACGCGAGTCGAATCGGTCTGAAGGGCGACGATAATCATGTCGTACATCAGCTTGATTTCTTCCTCGCCGGTGATGCCCTCAGCAGGCGCACCGAAGGGGGCGTCCGGTTTAGGAATCGCCGCCCACGAGGCCTGACGTTCGAGGCCCTTTTCGATCTGCCGCACGCCCTGAAAATACTCGTCGAGTTTCTCTTGGTCGCCCTTGCTGAGTTTTCGCTTCATCGTTCCGCCATTCAAACGAACGATGTCCAGGATGCTCTGCTTCTTCTGCAGCCGAGCGTCCAGTTCCTCACGCGAATCCGAGGCCGAAGCGAAGATCGTCCGGAACAGATCAAGCGGTCGATTGATGCCAGGAATCGGATTCCCTCCATCGTCCCACGAAAGCGACAGTCCCTTGCCATGACCGGAGTTCTGACTGCCATCCGGCTCGGTCGCCGCCAGAGCGAGTGACGTAAATCGAGTTTCCTGGCCCAGGTGCTGAGCCGCGATCTGATCACACGAAACAGAATTGAAGAATCTCTTCCCCGCCGTACCAGCGACGTTTGCTCCCGTCAGGTACGAGCAACTTCCGCCGTGAGGATCAGTCGCTCCCAGGTTCGTCAGATTGGCGACCATCGTGATGTCGTCCTGATGACGCTTCAGTGCCGCCAGACCTTCCGTCAGACCGATCTCTGAAAACCGCCCGGCGTGTTTCGGGTAAAATGTCTCCTTCGTAAACCCAAAACCACCACCGAGAAACACCATCCGCTTCGGCGGCGCGGCAGTGTTGTATTTCCCTTTTGCAAACGACTCCAGAAACGGAACCGCCAGACAAAAACTTCCTGCTCGCAAAAACGAACGACGAGTTGCCGAGTCTGTGATGAATGGATTCATGTTCGTTCTCAATCTCAAACAAGTAGGCTGGGTCGAGACCCAGCAATTGTATTTTGAATCAAGCTAGGTCGACCCCAGCCTACGTTACTAACAATTTCTCACGCGAAGACGCAAAGTCGCGAAGAGCTTGATCAGCTTGTTTTCTTCGCGTCTTGGCGCCTTCGCGTGAAAATTCTTATTTCGTTCTGAAGAGCGAACTGGCTGCTACTTCGTGAACAATGGCTCGAACTCGATACTCGTCATTTTTCAGCTTATCGAGAATCCCTAAAACGGCATCGGCGTCTGAGAATTCGATCGTCCTGCCAAGGCCGTAGGCAAGCATCGATTCGACCAACTCCTGAGCAAGCCGGTCGTTCTCTTCCAGCAAGACCGCTTTCAATCCTTTGACGTCGCTGAAGGCCACTCCCCCCGGCAGCGTTCCGCCCGGTTCGATGGGAACCTGTTGCCGACCGACGCTCTCAGTGTCTCGCCACTTGCCGATCGTGTCGAAGTTCTCCAGACCGAAGCCGATCACGTCCATCTTCTTATGACACGACGCACAGACCGCTCGACGCTGATGCAGCTCGACCATCTCCCGGTTCGTGGCGGGTTTGTCAGTAGCCGCTCCCAACTCGGGAACGTTCGGCGGAGGCGGGGCCGGCTTGTCGTGCAGCAGCTTTTCCATGACCAGGGCACCGCGGATGACGGGCGAGGATCGTTCGCCGTTTGACCCCAGTGTCAGAAACGCCGTTTGCCCCAGCAGTCCGCCACGCGGTGAATCCACTGAAAGACTGACTTTCCGGAACGCGTCGGACTTCGCACCGTCAATGCCGTAGTGCTCGCCGAGCACGGAATTGATCACAACGAAATCGGAATCGATCAGGTTTGCCGCCGGCAGATTCTCGACGACCAGCGTCTCAAAAAAAGCCAGCACCTCTTTGAAAGCAGAGTGCCGAATGCCTTCGTTGAATCGGAATAGCTTGTTCTCGTCGACGGTGATCGCGTTGAAACGGCCCAGCTCGGCCCACTGACTCATGAAGCCTTCAAAGAACGAAGCCGCTTTCGGATCATCCAACATCCGATCGACCTGAACCTTCAACACCTCTGGCTTCGACAGTGAACCACCAGCGGCACAAGAGTAGAGCTCTTCGTCCGGCGGGCTGCTCCACAAGAAGTACGATAATCGAATCGCCAGCTCGCGATTGTCGAGTTGACGTTTTCCGCCGCCCGCATCACTCGCTTCCTGAACGAAGAGAAATTGAGGAGACGCCAGAACGATCGCTAACGCCTCGCCCATTGCCTCTTCGAATCCTTGCCCGGCAGAACGATTCTTTGTGAACAAACCCAGCAACTGGTCAACGTACTCCCGTGACGGTGAAGTTCTGCGAAACGCTTCGAACGCAAATCGCTCGATCAGCTCGCGTGCGTTTTCGTCGTTCCATGCCATCGTTTTCTCACGAGGTTTCGGCGGCTCGGGATGGGTGAGCAGCTCGAAGAACGCACGCTCTTCGTCGTAAAACGGACCTTCGATCTCCAGCCAGTCAACCCAGATCGATGCCAGGTCGCCACCACGATCGACCTTGTTGACATATCCGTCCAGCACGCGGATGTTCGCACGGTTTTCTTCGACGGCGAGATTCAAAACTCGCTCACCTACCATCGGCCGGTAACTAACTTCGAAAGTCTCCGGCGCCGAAGTCGTGCCACGAACTCGAGCAACGCCAACCGTGCCGCTTTTATCTGTGATGCGAACAAACTTGCGAATCTCTGGCGGATCGCCGTTGATGCCGCCTCGAACGCGCAACCGGTAACTGCCGCGAGGGTCCGAACCGCGGCCGCCTCGATTAATTCCAAATCGTTTCGTTTCGTTGTTCACTCCGGCCAGATAAATGCCACTCTCAACCAGCGGATACTGAAGGTATGTACGAGGCTTGCCAGCGCGATTCTTGAATTGCGAAAAAACGATCTTCATCTCGCCTTCGTCCTTGAAACCCATCTCCTGCCAGGTCTTTCCTTCTTTCTTCATTCTCATCTTGTTGTCGAGATCCGCCAGCAGGGTTCGCAATCGCGCCGTCACGTTTTCTTCCGGCTCGCGGCGATTCTTCGTCACTGGCAGCCGAGGTTGCTCCGACCAGTCAAAGCCATGAGCGACGATTTCTCGACCGAGTGTCAGGTACTTGTCGAAGTGGGAAGACGAGAAAAACTGATCGGCCCCGACCGTGTCGAAAGTTTCGGCTTCGTTGTCTTCGGGGATCTTGTCGGCAGGAATCTGAAACCCGAACAGGTCGCGAATCGTGTTGGCATACTCGCGCCGATTCAGTCGACGCATCGCAATCTCGCCGCCGGTATCGGTCAACCGCCTCCGAGCGGTGATCAACGTCCCCGTCAGACTGTCCAACACCTTCGCAAGTTCAGCATTCGCAGGTTGAGGCTCATCTTCCGGCGGCATATCACCAGCGTTCAGAATGTCGAGCACATCCTGCCAGCGTTGAGCCGAATCGTTGTTCGTGATGCCCCACGCCACCGCGTCAAACCGAACCTGCCCGTTCTGTTTTTCCCGCCCGTGACACCGCACGCAATGCTGCTTCAGGAATGGTGCAATCACCTTCTCAGAAACCGCAGCAATCGCGGGCTTCGAGCTGGAAGATGTCTGCTCGTCTGCCGTAACGAAACCTGGACCTGCGAAAAAAATGGCAACAAAACATTGAATCAGCGCGAGACGCATTGTGGATGGAGCTCCGGAGATCGCATCTTCGACAGTGTTTCGCGAAGACTGCGAACCAGTTGAGTTGGGCTTTAGGGAGGCGCTACGGCAGGACACCGTACGTCTAACGGCATTACGGTGCGAACAGTCCGGCCAGAAATTCCGTCTGTACTGCAAACCGTGAGAGCATCGGTGCCCGAGTAAATTCAGTTACGGATCTTCTTCAGCTCAGCGAGAGCTGCGCGCACAGACACAACGGAATCTCGCACACTTTGCGATTCATCGTCTTCGAGAGATTTCATGGATTTCCGATTCGCTGGCGTCGGTCGTTGGAGCGTTGCGGCAGGGACCATCATGCGGATTTCTGAAGATTCGGCCTTCGCGAAAACCTCGCACCAGCCAGCATTTCGTGAGGCCAGATCGATCAACCGTTCACGAGTCTGATTCTGCTGATACTCCTTTAGTGTCAGAAAGTGCTCGACAGCACGTTGGGCAGCGGCGACACAGGGGAGTTCACGCTGAAAACGCTCAAACCTCTCACGATGAAATTCATAGATCGGCTTCCAACGAGGATACTTCCGGGCGCGGACCTGCCGTTGTGTATCATTCTTCTCTCGTTCCTTTGTCGCAGCGATCAGCGCGTCGAGAATCCGGAACACGTCGTCCGGAGGGAGGCGATCAACCATTGGTAAAGACGAACCCGTTATCCGGTCCTCAAGTCCGCTTGC
>JBLFXD010000080.1:0-13058 GCA_047611045.1 Planctomycetaceae bacterium
GGGGCCATACGGTCGACATCCACTGTCTGCGGCATTCATTCGCAACGTGGATCGGTGAGTCGGGCATATCACCTAAAGCCGCACAGAAGCTCATGCGGCACAGCGACGTTAACCTGACGATGCGGTACACCCACGCCAGGGATGAAGTCGAGACGAAAGCGTTTGACTCGCTGCCTGCTGCCCGACTGAACTCTGGTCGGCAATCGCACAATGCAACCGGCACAGACTCGCTTGCCCCTATGCTTGCCCCAGGTACAGGCCTACGGGGGCATTCTGAGTCATTTGCTGGCAATATGGGGAACATTTCCGGCCCCAGCCACGGACGTCATTCAGCCACGAAAAAAGCCGAAAATAGCGGTAATTCCGCGGTTTCCGGCTCTGTTTCTGAAGTACACCCGGGAGGATTCGAACCTCCAACCCCCGGTTCCGAAGACCGGTGCTCTATCCAATTGAGCTACGGATGCGTGTCGATTGTTAGGTGAAGTCGACTCAAAACTGCTGCGAAATTGTTCGGGGAGTCAAATCTCACGTTGAGGCGGGAATTTATCAGATCGTTTCGTGCTGTGCCAGGTTCTGGCTGACAACTTTTTCAGATGGTGAGTCTCGAAACAGAACTATCGCCGGACGCAGGTTGCATCGTGAAACACAAGTTACGCAGGCCGTAGCCGTATACGGTCGGTTGACTGGATTAAACTCATTCATGCGTCTGGAATCACATATCGACACGTAACGGGTGGTTACGACCGATGCATCGGCGGTGCCGCGACAGAATTTCGCCGTTGGCCTCAAGTTTGCTGTAGCCTTTGAGTGATCGCATTGCCAACAGATCATCAATCCCGTTGGCAAGCCCGAGAGCGATCTACGAAACCTGTTCCGCAACCGCTGCGTCGAGGAAGTTTATTGCAGTGCTGGTTCATGGGCTGGATGCCCCGGTTCTCTGGTCTCTGGCTGTTCATATGTTGGAGCCTGTGGACACACCTGGACCACTACCGGCTCGGCCACCTCCAGGCCACTTCGCAGCACCGTCCCGATTTTCAGGAATTCCGATGATTGAAGCTCCGATGGAAAGCGGCGAGATAACTGCTTCGGCATACCTTGTTGTAGCCTCGTCCGGTTCATGGTGCGACATCCATGCGCTCGTGCCGGGCTCTCCGCTTGTCATCGGACGGGGCGGAGAAAGTCAGATCGTGCTGCACAGCAATCGTTGCAGCAGGCAGCACTGTGAGATCTTTTCCGACAATGGCAACTGGTTTGTTCGAGACCTGAAGAGTCGGAATGGGACTCGGCTCAATGAACGTCCTCTCAGAAAAGTCGAACCGTTGAATCCGGGCGACCGACTCGAAATCGCAGGAACTGTTTTCCTTTTGACATCCAGTATTTGCGATATTGAAGGCGAGTCGCTCGATTCGAGCATCCACGATCCTGATACGACGACCGCTGTTGAAAACATCATTCAACCCAGCGGCGGCGACAACGCTTCCGGCGAGAGTGACAATCGGAATCCTGATAGTCCGGCATGAATTATTTCGGCGAGTCACACGGTGTCGAGGTCGCGCAGCATCGAAGTGGGGCAGCGTTGATGTCGGAGAACGTCGCATTGAATTTTACCGTATTCTTAGCGAATACCAGGGGCCGTTGTGAGCCATAAGGATTGAGTGATGCCGGTACTCGAAATTGTTGGTGAGTCGGGCATCGAGCGGCTGCTCGAGTTGTCCACAAGTCAGACGCTGATTGGTCGCGATCGTCGAAAATGCCAGGTCGTGTTTGACGATTCAGGTGTGTCCCGAATTCACGCCAGAATTAAGACGATTGGCGAGCAGTTTATTTTGAAAGACTGCGACAGTCGAAACGGGACGACGGTCAACGGCCGAAAGATCGCGACCGGCTGGCCACTGGCCGACGGCGACGAAGTCGGGATCGATCGGCACCGTTTACTGTTCCGGGCCGACGACCCACATCCGTTGCTGGATCGTCCATCATCAATCGGAGGAGTCTTTCCGACTCAATCGCCAACGAACGTTCGACCAGGCGTACGAGCATCGGAGAAGCTCAAAGCGATCATGGCGATCTCGTCGAGCCTCTCCCGATCACTCGATCTCGATAGCCTTTTGAACCGTCTGCTTGAAACGCTGTTTCAGGTTTTTCCAAATGCGGAGTGCGGGGCAATTCTGCTGCCTCGCAAAGACGGCGAGTTGATCGTTCGAACGTGGAAGTCTTCGGCTCGTAATGAAGCCGACGCTCCACGGGGCGTCGCCAGCAGAACGATTGCCCGGCAGGTTATGACTTCAGGGGAAAGCCTGCTCTGTGTTGACACGGCTGACGACACGGGGCTTTCATCCAGTCAATCGATTGCCGACGCCGATATCCGATCCGTCATGTGCTCACCGATGAAGGGCTCTGATGGAACATCGCTTGGAGTTATTCATCTTGATCGTCGAAACATCTTGCAACCGTTCGTCATGGACGATCTGGAATTGCTTGCTTGTGTGGCGATGATTTCGGGCCAGACGGTTGAGAACAATCTGCTTCACGAAGAGCACCTCAAAGCTCAGCTGCAGGAGCAGGAGTTGCAACTGGCTGCCGACCTGCAGCGAACATTGCTTCCGTCGAGTGTGCCGGAAATCGCGGGGTACGAAATCGCTCATCATTATCAGCCAGCCAACGAGCTGGGCGGCGACTACTTTGATCATTTCGAATTGCCGGACGGTCGCTACGTCGTGGCAATCGGAGACGTTGCCGGTAAGGGGACGGCTGCCGCGTTACTGGTTGCCAGTCTGTTTGCCTCGGTTCGAGCTGTGCTGACGTTCGAATCACAGCCGGCGAAAGCTGTGGAACGTTTAAACGGAACACTTGCTGACGTTGTCAAAACCGGGCGGTTCATCACGTTTTTGCTCGCCATTGTCGACCCCGAAACTCACACGCTGACGATGACCAGCGCAGGCCACGTAGCTCCTCTGCTGTGTCGTGACGGAAAGATCCTCGATCCGCTTGGTGACCAGTTCGGATGTCCGCTTGGCATTGACACCGGTTTGCCGTTTGAGGAAGTGACTTTCCAACTTCAGCCTGAAGACATCTTCCTTCTGATCACCGACGGTGTTACGGAAGCTCGGAACTCTGCAAACGAACTGTTCGGTACGAATCGGGTTGAAGATGCCCTTTGTAAGAGTCCGAAATCTGCGGAGTCAGTGATCGCGACCGTGCTGGATTCGGTGGCCAGTTTCGTCGACCACGATCGGCAGGACGATGACACTTGCCTGGTCGCACTTCGGCGGATTTGAGTTGCTGGAGAGGCCACTGCGAGTGAAACTCCGGCCATGACAACGCACGACGAACTGGCGGAAGCGATCGAAGCCAACGCCGCGGTCACCGTAAAGAGAGTGCTGCTCGCGCATCCCGATCTTGCCAATTCTCCCGATTGGACACCGCCGCCGCTGCATTGCGCAATCCTGTGGAACAAACCGGAAATGGTCGAGCTGCTACTCGATCATGGAGCGAACATCGAACTGCGAGACCCTGACAGAGACACGCCGCCACTCCGCTATGCAATCGTGTTCGGTCGGCGAGATGTCATCCCCATTCTGCTGGCACGAGGGGCAAATGTCGGTCAGGTAGATGCGAATGGAACAACCGCTTTGCAGCTCGCGAAAAACGCCGCGGGAGGATGCTTCGCAGAGTTTGAGGACCTGCCACGAAAAGAAGCGTACGCCGAGATTGTCGACCTGCTGATCGATCTTGGAGTTCAGTAACTCCGGCGTTTATCCAGCGCGGCGGAGCGAATCGTCAGACGCCTTTGTCGGCGCCTGCTTTTTCTTCGTCTTTTCCGGTTGCGGAGTTTTCCAGCGGCGGTGAACCCAGAAGTATTGTTCGGGAGCTCGGCGAACGGCTCGTTCCAACGCGGTTGTGTAATCCTGCGTCATCTCTCGAACGGCGTCTCGCGATGTGTAATCGCGAGGGTCGATGATTGCCTCGCAGCCAAGTTCGTACTTCACCCAGCTTGAAGAGTGTGCGTCGTCGGGCTGCCGAATCGAATATCCGACGCAAACCAGCGCGTCATACCTCATCGCCAGAATCGCGATCGACTTGTAGGTCGATCCCGGACGGCCGAAAAAATCGACAAAGACTCCTCGGCCCCCGGCGTCCTGATCGGCCAGCAGCGCGAGGTGTTGACCGTTGCTAAGGCGGTCCTGCATTTCGATGCCGCCGCCCTTTTTGTCGATCATCACGTGGCCGGTTGATTCGCGGAATCTCCGAAACCAGTCATCGAGATATGGGTTGTCGAGCGTTCTCGCCACAACGCCCATCGGAAAACCGAACATTCCGAAGGTGGCGATCGACATTTCCCAGTTGCCAAAGTGGCCGCTCAACATGATGACCGGCCGCCCGGAACACAGGGTCTCGATGACCATCGCTTTGTTCCGGAACTGAACGACGTCGTAGATGTTGTTGCAGCTGACTTTGCGAGGAAACTGCACCATTTCGCAGACCATTCGCAACAGGTGCTGCCACATGCCGAAGATCGTCTGATCAATTTTCTCGTCGGAGAACTCGTCGCCGAATGACTGACGGATATTCTCGAACGCGATGTCGTAGCGAGTCAGCTTCTTCGGCAGAACGCGGCACATCAACGTCGCCAGACTCCACGCCAGCATTCGCTGAAGACGGACGGGCAGAATCCAGATGACTGCGATCAGACACCGGAACGCGGCGTACTCCAGCAGTCGTCGCCACTTATTCTGCTTCATGAATTTCATGAAAAAGGTCACTCCGTTGACCACTCACCATCCGTGAATTTCAGTTGTCTCTGTCGCTACTGACCAGAAACTCTCGTCCGAATCAGTCAATCGGTCAATTCTTCTTTGGCGGCTTCGGATCAGACTTCAGCGGCAGCTTGACGACTTTGCCACTCCATGACGACTTATAGATCGCGAGAATCAGCTCGACGCTCTTCCGACCTTCTTCGCCATCGATGGCTGGCTTCGTGCCAGTTTCGATTGCTTTGATGAAGTCTTTGAGCTGGTCTCGATGCCCCGAGTGGTCGATCGCTGACGGGTCAGCAGCTCCACCAGTGTTCTCGCCGCCGCCCATCAGCTTCGCTCTGACGGTCTTATCCTTGGGGGACTTCTTCGCGAACTCCCACTTCAGGATGTGGTCCTGCTCGACGATCGCTGAACCAGTCGTGCCGTGGATTTCGGTCTTCTTCAGCAGACCTGGCCAGGCTGCGGTCGTCGCTTCCAGAACCCCGACGGCTCCGTTGGCAAATCGCACCGTCGCGGCACCGACGTCTTCGACTTCGATCCGCTCGTGAGCCAGTGTGTCGGTGAAGGCTGCCACCTCAACGACTTCGCCCATGAACCAGTACAGCAGGTCCACATTGTGGATGCCCTGATTCATGTAGGCACCGCCGCCGTCCATCGCGAACGTGCCTCGCCACCCGCCGCTGTCGTAGTATTCCTGAGTCCGCCACCATTTGACAAAAGTATCACCGAGCGTCAGTCGTCCGAAACGACCTTCATCAATTGCAGCCTTCAGTGCCTGGTTGGCCGGACTGAATCGCGACGGGAGAATCGTGCAGAGCTGCACTTTGTTCTTGCGGCAGGCGTCGATGATCTTGTCGCAGCGTTTCAGAGTGATCTCAAGCGGCTTCTCGACGACGACATGCTTGCCAGCCTTCGCAGCGGCAACAGCCGGATCCATGTGAGCACCGCTGGGCGTGCAGATCGTCACGATGTCGACGTCCGGATCCGCCAGCATTTCCTTGAGATCGTGATAGGCCTTGCAACCAACCTCGCCGGCAAATCTGTCGGCCGAGGCGGTGAACGCGTCGTAGCAAGCGACGATCTTCGCGCCGCGAATTTCTTCAATGGCCTTGGCGTGAAATCGCGAAATCATTCCGCAGCCAACGATGGCGAATCCAGTTTTCATGTGTTCCTCTTTGTTCTTGAATGAGGAACCACGAAATACACGAAATGCACGAAAAAGAATTCCTGGTCAGCTTGCTCTTTTCGTGTCTTTCGTGTTTTTCGTGGTTGAAAATTCTTGAGTCAGTTGCCTGCTTTGTCGGTTCAACCGGTTAGCCGGAGACATCGATGCGGCAGACTTTTTTCTTTCCGGCCCAGACGAGCAGGCCTGATTCGACGCTGAGCATCTGGTCGATCGCTTCGACCTTTGCCTTGTCCTCGCCGAGCTTCATGCCGCCTTGTCCTATCATTCTTCGAGCGTCGCTGTTTGAACCGCAAAGTTTCGTCAACAACAGAAGTTTCAGAGCCTGGATGCTGCCGTCGGGTTCCAACTCAGACTTCGCGATTTCGACGGTTGGAATGTCTTGCGGAAGTGCCGACTTGTCTCCGATTTCCTGTTGCCAGCGGTCGGCCGCGGCCGCTCCAGAACCGGCTGCGTGGTAATCGTCGATGACCGATTTCGCGAGGGTTACTTTGGCTTCTTTGGGATGGCCGGCCAGCAGCGCGTCGATTCCTTCGAGCGGCAACTGTGTCAGAAGTTCGAAGTACATGCGCATCACCTCGTCGGGGATTTGCATGAACTTCTTCATCATCTCGTACGGCTCGTCGCTGATGCCGATGTAGTTGCCCAGGCTTTTTCCCATGCGGCGAACGCCGTCGAGGCCGACGAGAATTGGCGACATGACACCGATCTGCTGGTTGATGCCGGCGTCTTTCTGGAGGTCGCGAGCGAGCATGAAGCTGTAAAGCTGCTCGGTGCCACCGAGTTCGATGTCGGACTTAATTTCGACCGAGTCCCAGGCCTGCATCACTGGGTACAGGCATTCGTGCAGAAAGATTGCCTTCTCGTCTTTGTACCGTTTGGCGAAGTCGTCTCGAGTCAGGAGTTGCGCGACGGTGACCTTGCCACAGAGGTTCAGGATCTCGGGCAGGCCCATCTTCCCGAACCAGTCGCCGTTGCGATGCACTTCGGCGTTGTCGAGGTCGACGACCTTGCCGACCTGTTCCAGGTAATCGCGGGCGTTGTTCTCGACGTCTTCCTCGGTCAGTTTCTTTGTTCGAGCAGCGTCGCGACCGCTGGGGTCTCCGACGAGGGCCGTCGCGTTTCCGATGATGATCACCGCTTGGTGACCGAGTTTCTGGAACTGCCGAATCTTTCGCAGCGGAACGGTGTGGCCAAGGTGGACGTCGATGCCGGTCGGATCGATTCCGTACTTAATACGAAGCGGCGTTCCCGTTTCGAGACTCTTCTGCAGCTTACCGGCCAGCTCTTCTTCAGGGACGATTTTTTCAACGCCGCGGCGGATAATCGCGAGCTGTTCTTCGACGGGTGGAAACTGCATGGCGGAGTGGTAAACCGGGAACTGGAGTTCAAAACGGAATCGAGCTGGAAGAGTACCACCGCGTCGCGAGCCCTTCCAGCGTCGGTGATCCATCAATCGAACCAAACATTTGGCTTCGTGATCTTCCGGCGGTCACTTCGTTGACGAACGCTTCGGAATCAGGTCTTCTGTCGGGCTGATCCCGTCTCAAAACGCCGTTCGTTGCGAATTGGAAACGTCCGATGCCAAGTGCAATTCGAGTAACTCCCCGCCGGATCACCGCGAACCGTCTGGTATTGCCCGTTGCCGTCTCGTTGATCGCTGCATTTCTGTCAGGGTGTCAGCGATCGAATGAGTATCCGTCTCGGCCGATCACGTTGGTGTGTCCCTGGGCGGTCGGTGGCGGGACGGATCGTGTTTCTCGTCAGATGGCCGTGTTTCTGGAAAGCGAACTCGGCACACCGGTCAACGTCGTGAACGCGACCGGCGGCCAGGGGGTAACGGGACATTCGCGAGGAATCCTCGCGAAACCGGACGGCTATACGATCTCGATGATGACGCTTGAGCTGAGCATGCTGCACTGGCGGAACCTGACCGACTTGACGTGGGAAGACGCCGCACCACTGATGTCGCTCAATGAGGATCCCGCGGCTCTGTTCGTGAAAGCGGACTCTGAATTGCAGACGATTAAGGATCTGGAAGCCGCGATTAAATATCGACCGGGCGAGTTGAAAGCTTCGGGGACGGCGGCGCTCGCCGCATGGCATCTTGCACTCGCAGGCTGGTTGATCTCGCTCGATCAGAATCCGACCGACGTCATCTGGATGCCGTCTCAAGGATCCGCCCCGTCGCTCCAGGAATTGATGACCGGCGACCTGGACCTCGTTTGCTGCAGCCTTCCGGAAGCAAAGAGCCTGCTCGTGTCCGGAGACGTCCGATGCCTCGGAGTCATGGCCGACGAACGCCAGGCATCGGACGACTTCAAGGATTACCCGACGCTGAAGGAGCAAGGTTCCGACTGGACGCTAACCGGCTGGCGAGGCCTCGGCATTGCCAAGGACACTCCGCAGGAAATTCAGGACAAGCTCGTGGGTGTGTTGAAGAGGATTGTCAGCGGAGAAGCACGCGTGAACGGCGAATCGTTTCCCGAATTTATGGATCGCCAGGGATTCGATCATACGTCTCGGCCAACGACCGAATTCGCCGATTTTCTGAAACGCAACGACGAGATGTTCGGCACGATCCTGAACCGGCCGGAGTTTCAGTCGGTTCAGTCAGGTCCGGTCGGTCCGAATGTCTTTCCGGCGATCGCTGGCGGAATGTTTGGCCTGTCGCTCATCACAATTCTCGTCGGTGCTCGCCGCCGTCCAAACGCAACGACAGCCAAAGCCGATGGCAATGCAGACACCGCGTCGCCGCGTGCGATGTTACTAGCCGGCAGCGTTGTTGCCGCAGTCATCTTTCACATGCTGGCATCGGATTTGCTGGGCTTTGTGATTACGTCGGCAATCATTTTGTTTGTGACGTCAAAACTGCTCGGAGCGAGAGTCCTGACTTCGGCCGTCGTTGCGATTGTGGCTTCGGTCGGAATCTACGAATTGTTTTCCGGACTGTTGAGAGTTCCGTTGCCGATCGGTGTTTTCTAACAGTTCTAAAAAGTTGGAACGCAGAGGGCGGAGAGGTCTCGCAGAGGCGCGGAGAACTCTCCTCTCTCTCTCTCTCTCTCTCTCTCTCTCTCTCTCTCTCTCTCTCTCTCGCGCTCTGTCGCTCTCTCTGCGTTTTTCGACTCAGCGCCATCTGCGTTCAAAAAACTTTTCACCACACTCGACTTTGGAATTCCGAATGAGTGACGCTTTTCTGACAGCACTGGAAAACACGCTCACCCTGAAGGTGCTGGTGGTCATTCTTGTGTCCGCTTCCTACGGCTTGTTCGTCGGGGCGATTCCCGGGCTGACAGCGACGATGGCCGTTGCGTTGATGGTGCCTTTTACGTTTTTCCTCGATCCGGTTTCCGGGTTGGCCGCTATCGTCACGATGGAAGCGTGCTGCATTTTCGCCGGCGACATTCCCACGACGCTGATGAGGATCCCCGGTACTCCGTCATCGGCCGCGTACGTCGATGATGCCTACTCTTTGACTCAGCAGGGGCGTCATCAGCAGGCTCTGGGGGTCTCGCTTGTCTACAGCGTCATCGGTGGACTTGTCGGGGCACTTGTGCTGATCTTTCTCGCTCCGCGGCTGGCGAGAATTGCTTATGAGTTTTCCAGTTACGAATACTTCTGGCTGTGCGTCCTTGGTTTGAGCTGTGCCGCCGTTGTGTCGCGAGGCTCAATTGCCAAAGGTCTGATCGCGTTGTCGATCGGTTTGCTTCTTAGCTGTGTCGGTCTTGGATCGACACACAGCGTGCCTCGACTGACGTTTGGATTCGACGAGCTGATCACCGGGATCAACTTTATTCCCGCGATGATCGGGTTGTTCGGACTCGCTGAAGTGCTCCGGAATTTTGGGAAGCTGATACCCGATGCCAGCGTCGTGACGGGAACGACCGATGCTGAACCCACCCTTGCGAAAGGGAACTGGTTGAGCCGAGGCATCAACGAAGTTTTCGGAGGACTCTACGGACGCGTGATTCGCTCACCATTCCGAATCCTTGCCAGCAGCGGGATTGGAGCGTGCATTGGAATGTTACCTGGAGCCGGAGCTGACATCGCTGCTTGGGTATCCTACGCCGTTTCGAAAAAACGATCTGTTCGAGAAGGTCAGGATCCGCATTGCAATGGTTTGTTCGACAATATTGCCAACTGGACAATGCTGATCTTACTCGTCGGGATCCCGTGCGCGTGGCTGGAATACACCTACCTTCAAACGGGCGTCAGCACATTCATGCGAGTCGCCGTAGCTTTGAGTTCAGGGCTAATCGCTGGAATCGTTGCGGCGCGGACATGGTTCATCCTTGTGATCCGGCCAACCCGGTTGGACGGATCAAACTTGCAAGCCCCGTGGGACAACCGTGAGATTTACGGAAAAGGATCGCTGGACGGAATTGCCGACGCGACGACGGCCAACAATGCTTCGCTGGCCGGTGCGTGGATTCCTGCGCTCGTGCTGGGGATTCCAGGTGACTCGGTCACGGCAATCGTCATCGGCGTTCTTCTGATGAAGAACATTCAACCGGGACCGGAAATCTTTAAGGACCCGGTTCAGCTGCCGCTGGTTTACGGAATCTACATCACGTTTATTCTGGCAAACCTGCTGCTGATTCCGTTGGGCTTTCTGGCGATTCGAGCTGGCTCGCTGATCATCAGAATTCCGCGGCAGATAATCCTTCCGTTGATTCTGATGTTCTGCATCGTCGGAGCGTTCGCGATCAACGGCAGCTACTTCGACGTCGGAGTCATGCTCGTCATGGGGCTGCTGGGCGTCGTGCTGGAGCGATTCGAAGTTCCCGCTGGACCGGTCGTGCTGGGAATTATTCTGGGAGGCCGTCTCGAAGAGGCCTTCGTCCAGAGTCTTACCAAGTCTGATTCTTTTGCAGCATTCTTCGGGCGACCGATCGCCGCGGGACTCGGAGCGTTGTGCATCGTCCTGTGGCTGACGCCACTGGTTTCGTGGCTGCGACGCCGGAGTCCGGAAAGGTGATCGGTACCGAAGCCGGAACTGCGCTGAGCTTGTTCCAGCCTACAAGGGTTAGACTGCTACCCTTTGGTGCCGATCGTGATCAGGACGTCGCCGTACTGCTGCATCGTCAGCTGGTAGCTGCTGAATTCCGCTCTGTTCGACCTTGCGGCGAAGGTACTGCGAGCTTCCTCGCCGTAGGTGGCGTTTCCAAAGCTGAGCCGGCGATCGAAAGACTGCGGTACCAGATTCACGGCGATGTTGAAGACTTCTCCTGCATTCTCGGCCAGCGTTGGAGTGAGTGCTCCTTCGTCGGCGGCGTCCTCAGCAGCTCCCAGAGGGATGCGAGTCAACGCGGCTCCGAGCACGGCGGCACCCTTGAGGCTACACGCGATCAGGCCGCCGACGTGTCCGTCTTCGTCGACGTACTCGGCACAGGCTCGAACAAGACTCGCATCCAGTCCTTCCGCTTCGCAGGCGTCGACTTCGAGTCCGAACAGGCTTGCCAGGAACGAGCCGACTTCGGCTGACGGTGGAAGACTGAGAGTAGTGGCCATCGTGTGCGCCTTCGTGTCGCGAGGTTCTTAATTGGGTCGGGAAATCCAAAGCACTTCAGGCGAGGACTGGTTCAAGTACGGCCTGCATGGATTCAACTGTGAACGGTTTTGTCAGCAGGAAGTCAGCTCCGGTGTCGGTAGCTAGCTGAGCGGTTTCGACGCTGCTTTCGGACGTAATGAATCCGAAGCGAACCTCGTTACCGGCCTGACGCACCTTCTCGAGCAGTTCGATGCCTTTCATTTCGGGCATGTTCCAGTCGGAAAGCACGATGTCTGGCGACTCGCTTTCGATCAGCGTCAGGGCTTCGACGCCGTTGGACGCTTCCACCGTTGTGTGACCACCGAAGCCCGCCTGCTTAAGCGTTCTTCCGACGATCATTCTCATGGCCTTACTGTCATCAACGATCAGAATCTTCATCAGTAACACTTTCGCTTGATATGTGAGGTGTCGATGTTCGCTGGCGGGCACGCGGACGTCACACAGGTTCAACAGTTTTCGATAATGACGATGGTGAGCGGCAGCCCGGTACAATCGAATTCGAGTGTCATCGCCGTTTTCGGTTGCTCGGTGATGTACCGGCCGACGCATGGCAACGAGAGGGTGCAATCGAGATCGACCGTGCCTTTGGCGTTTCCGCCGATGACATTCACGACTTCTCCCAACGCGTCCTGAATTTCTTCTTCGCTCAGTTGACCTGCCTCGGAACCGAACATTCCGGTTGCGATACGAGCAGCCAGTTCGTCGGAAGCCAGAACATGACATTCCGCTGTCCAGTCGCCGCTGATTCTGATTGAAGCCTGGACGTCGGGCTCAGCGATGCCTGATGAGTCTTGCGGTTCAGGGTTGAACGGCATTCCCAGCATGGCGCTGAACAGTTCATTCGCCATACGAGCGACCTCATTCGGTCCGATACGCAGTGTCGGGGTTGCTTCACCCGATTGTTGGTCGATAGCAGACAGTGACATTGAGCTCGTCTCCCATGGCATGACACATCCTGGCCGAACATATCCGGTCGAACCAGAAAGCAAATGATTGCGAAAGTATTGAAACTGTGTGTGGTGATTTAGTAAAGCGGCAGCAATTGGAGATGTATCCTTCTCACCCGTTGGAGACATCCGAAGATGACTTATTTACCGCCCCCCTCCTCATCCTGCCTTGTTTCAGCGCGATACTGACAACATACACATTATGTGGCAATGCGTTACCCAACGTAGCACAGCCGCGATGTTCGGCAAGGTATCCCGGGGAGATACCATACATTATTCATTGCAAGTGTTGATCCTACGGGACAAATCACTTGCCCTCTTATTGCCGACCAGCAACTGCGGGCAGAACTTCCAATGAGCGTTCACCTTCCGCCCTCGGGAATTTAGTCATTTCAGTCCTCTGGGAGGCTTGCAACGACAAACACTCCGACACAACCGAACATGAGGATTGGTAACAGCATCGTGACCGGGAACGGAGAAAAAATAACAGTTGCGATGAGTGATACTGCGACGAGAACAATCGCTCTAGATGTCGATCCGCCAATCGGTGTGGCTTGGAATCGGGGTTTTGTGGCAGACTTCCCAGAGTTTACAGTTTCTCAACTGAGACAGGGAGGTCT
>JBLFXD010000081.1:0-12999 GCA_047611045.1 Planctomycetaceae bacterium
CCGTCGGAATGGCACAGGACGGGAATGTCGATTCCCGCGTCGCGAGCGGCCTCCCAGATCGTTGTTCCGGCCGGAACGGTGACCTGTTGGTCGTCGATGGTCAGCGTGACGTCTGGCTGCTCAGGAGTCGGAGTGATCATGTCGTCTCGTAGAGTTTCAGATGTATTGTGAAGGTCGGAGCCCGACGACGAGTGTGTCGATTACAAAACCAGCGGATTCTCAGGCACGGCGGACGGGACGTTTTTCATGAGCGACAGAATTGGATTCAGCGCTACCTGGCCGAGGCCGCAGATGGATGTCTGTTCGAGCGTCTCGCCGAGTTCCGGCAGGATTGCCAGTTCCGAACCTTCAGATTGGCCGCACGCGACGCCTTCGAGAATCTGGACGGCTTTCTGACTTCCGACTCGGCACGGCACGCACTTTCCGCAGGACTCGTTGCGGAAGAAGCGGACGATGTTTGTCGCCAGGTCAAACAGGTTGTGCTGGTCGCCGATCACGATGACCGCTCCCGTGCCGAGCATGCTGCCGGCGGCTTTCATCGCGTCGAAATCGAGCGGCGTGTCGACTTTGTCGGCGGGGAGGAAGTTGGAACTCGCTCCGCCGGGCAGGAAAGCCTGCAAGGTCACGCCGTCGCTCATCCCGCCGGCCAGTTCGATCAGTTTCGCCACGGTCGTGCCGATGGGGATCTCGTAGACGCCGGGCTGTTTGACATCACCGGACACGGATACGAATTTCAGTCCGACGAAATCGCCAGCCGCCTGAGCATTCCACCAGTCGACGCCGTGAGCGACGATAGATGTTGCCAGAGCGTAGGTTTCGACGTTGTTGATCAGCGTTGGCTTGCCCCACAGTCCGTACGTTCCGGGGTAGGGTGGTTTGTTTCGAGGTTCGCCGCGTTTGTCTTCGAGAGCTTCCAGTAGCGCTGTTTCTTCCCCGAGGATGTAGCCGCCGGGTGACACGAAAATTTCGATGTCGAAGCGTTTTCCCGACCCCGCCGCGTTGTCGCCAAGAATTCCGACTTCCCGGGCGCGATGCAACGCCACTTCCAGCGACTTTCTCTCGCGCTCATACTCGTGTCTTAAGAAGACGATGCCGGTTTCCGATCCGATCGTCAGGGCGGCCAGAAGCATTCCCTCGATGACCAGATGCGGGAGTTCTTCCAGGATCACTCGGTCTTTGAACGTGCCCGGCTCGCTCTCGTCAGCGTTGCAGATGACATATTTTGTGTCGGATTTCTCGCCCCGCACGAGTTCCCACTTTCGACCGGTAGGAAAACCGGCGCCACCCATGCCGCGCAGTTCGGAATCTTTCAACGCTTCGATACACGCTTCGCCCAATGTCTGTGTGCTCGTTTCTCCGACGTCCTCACCGAGCGTGCGAACCGTGCAGTAACGATCTTCCGGCTTCCGGTACGGATCGCATTTCCATTGCCGCGGTGCCTGGGTTGGATCGTTTGCTGGTAGAGGTTGTGAGCCATCGATCAGCGGCAGGAGTATGTCGAGTGACGCGTTGCCGATGGGGATTTCGTCAATCGAAACTGCCGGAGCGTTTTCGCAACGGCCGATGCAGGAAACTTCGACGATTTCGACGTCTTCCTGGTCAGCGAGACTTTCTTGCAGGTCAGCGCTTAGTTTCGCACACCCGCCCATCGCGCATGAGACGTCCCGGCACACGTGCACACTCTTGCGAGGCGGCGGAGTCCGTCGGAAACTCGGATAGAAACTGACGAGGCCTTCGAGACGGTACAGCGGGACTCGCTGCCGCTTGGCGATTTCACGCAACGTGTCGTCGCTTAACCAGCCGAGTTCGTGCTGGACTCGCGTCAGCTCGCGAAGAAGTTTCACAGTGATCGTCCTTGTTTAATTGCCGGTCAAGAATCAGTACAAGCGGGCTCGATTTGTTCAATCGGCAATACAACAGGCCGGAACACGCTCTGCGCAGTTCCGGCGATCGCGAGTCGAACGATGCTTCAGTTGCCGGAACTGCGCTGTGCTTGTTCCTGCCTACAAAAATCGCGCCGCTTGAAGCGTCCGTTGCGATTCCTGAAGCGGAACTTTAGCTCGCTGCTTACTACTTGTTCGAGGCCGGTTGGCTAGTTTTTCCAGCGGCCAACTGTCGATTCGCATTAACAAGACACATCGCGGCGTAATGAATCATCTCTCAGATCGGACACGAACATGCATCCGGGACTGTGCGTGATGGCGAACTTCGGTTTCGCGGCCATCAGCGCTGCCTGAGGAGTCACGCCGCACGCCCAGAAGACCGGCAGCTCGTCAGCGGCGATCGGGACGGGATCGCCGAAGTCCGGGGCTTGCAAATCTGTGATGCCGATTTCGCCCGGAAGCCCGATGTGGATCGGTGCTCCGTGGACGTCGGGAAACTGCGAGGTGATCTGCACAGCTCGAATGGCGTGAGCCGGTTTCAGAGGGCGCATCGACACAACCAGCGGGCCGTGAAATTTCCCAGCGGACTCGCACGGAACATCCGTCTGAAACATCGGAACATTGCAGCCGAGTTCGATGTGCCGGACCGGAATCTGGTTTTCGATGAGAGCTGCCTCGAAGGAGAAGGAGCAGCCGATCAGGTAACTCACGAGGTCGTCTCGCCATAATTCCGCGATGTTCGTCACTTCGTCGGCGAGTTCGCCTTCTCGCCAGACTCGGTACATCGGAAGGTCGGTTCGCAGGTCGGTATCGGTGGCCAGTCGGTTCAGTGAGTAGCTCCCCGGTTCGGTGACTTCCAGAAGCGGGCACGGCTTAGGATTCCGTTCGCAGAACTGGCGAAACTCGGCAGCATCCTCGCGCGGCAGTATCACCAGGTTTGCCTGCGCGAATCCGGGAGCCAGTCCCGACGTCTGCGTGGTCCATTTTCCTGACCGGCATGCCTGCCGTACTTCGTCCGGTGTCGTTGGAATCTGCTGGGCTGGCACGGGCAGTTGATCTTTCTGTGAAGTTTGCAGCGCGATCGCCCATTGGCGCAGGGCAGAAGTGCCCCGATCATGGCGACATTCATTCTTATACTACTGGTAGTTGTTCTTATCTTTTCTTTTTCCTCAGGATCGACGCAGCGATCGTGCGGCGTCGATGATAATTCCCGGAGACTCATTTCCAATGGACGAACCAGAACTGCCGGATCGAATTGGTCCGTACGACATTCTTCGCAAAATCGGCTCGGGCGGAATGGGTACGGTGTACCTGGGTCGGCACGTTGATACGCAGCATGAAGTCGCCGTCAAAGTGTTGCCATCTTCGCTGGCTCGTGAACCCGGCACGATCGATCGTTTTGAACGCGAAATTGATGCCATGCGGAAGTTGACCGGCCCGCACATCGTCAGACTTTTCGAAAGCGGACACGACAAAGCGACCGATCAGATGTACTTCGCCATGGAGTATGTCGAAGGCGAGACGCTGACCGATTGCATCCGAGCCAACCGCAGGCTGCCCTGGGAACAGTCCGTCGATATTGCGATTCAGATTTGCTCGGCATTGAAAACCGCTCACGCGACCGGCGTTGTGCATCGAGATCTGAAACCGTCGAACCTGCTGATCGGCGACGATGGCATCGTGAAGCTGACCGACTTCGGTGTCGCTCAGGTCTTCGCCGCTCAACGACTGACAGTGACCGGCGGGATCATCGGCACGGCTGAGTACATGTCGCCCGAACAGGCTCAGGGCAGACGCTGCACGCGGACCAGCGATCTGTATTCGCTCGGAGCGGTGCTTTACGTGATGCTGACAGGACGGCCACCGTTCACTGGCAAAAACGCCATCGACATTATCCAGAAACACTCGACCGCACGGTTTGATCGGCCCAGTCTTTACGCCCATGACATTCCGAGAATCCTCGAAGACGTCGTCTGCAAACTGCTGGAGAAGGACCCGGAAGATCGATACAGCGACGCTCACGTTGTTTCGTTACGGTTGAAGGAAGTCGTCAAACGAGTCGAGTTTGCCAGCAGAGATGAAACGATTACTCGGCCTTTTGAGTCCGACGGGTTGATGTCGCCAACAGCGACGGCGCCTGGTCAACGTGCTCATCGCGGAAGTGACGAAGAAACCTTCGCGTCGGGTGTGCTCGAGTCAGGCACGGACGAGGCAAGTCAGAAGGTCGGCGAGCCCCGCTACGATGGTCCCGGCTCAGCCACAATGATGCGTGATGCGTTTCGTGCAGAAATCTTACGCGAGCAGGAAAAGTCGCCGGTCGCGGCGCTGTTTGACAACACGTGGTTCCTTGTCGGTTGCCTTGGCCTGCTCATCGTCGGCGGCGTCTTCTGGATGAACGGGGACCGTCGAGGCAGCTCGAGCGATGATGGCTCTGAATTTGCCGCTGAGGTTGCGGGTGCACCCGGAGAAGTTTCGCGGTTCATGCGTCTGGCGAAATCGTACCGACGCAACGGCGACACGGCGCGCGAAGTTCGCGTATTGAAAGCTCTTCGATCGGTGATTTCGCATGACGAGTTAAACACGGAAATCGTCGAGGAAATCGATCGGCGTCTGAGCTTTCTTGACAAGCGTCGGCAACTGCAGAGTGACAAAACGAGCCTGGCCGAACAGACGATTGAGCGAGCAGCAACGCTGGTCGACGAAGGACACACTGACGAAGCCCTGTCACTTCTCGACGGGCTGGACGTGCTCTACGCCGACGATGACAACGCCAGCCTTTTCCTTGAGCATGCCGAGTCGCTGCGTCGTCGAATCGCCGGTGAAACAAGCCAACCCAAAACGGACCGGCATGCTGATTAATTTTTGATCGTAGGGTGTGACCAGCGGAGCGAATCAAACGGCTGGTGTGCCGGCACGGGCGACTTTCGTGTCACCTGGGCGTGGCATCGCTCGGAAGTTCTCCGCGCGGGCACACCGCGATTCAGGTTCAGCCCGCTGGTCACACCCTACGAAGAACTCAAAGCTGCTGCCGGACAAACGGTTTCGTAAGCGGCGTGCAGGAGCGAAGTCGCCTAACGCGCGCTGGTCGCCATTGTTCGGCGAGCGGATAACTCGTCGGCAAAGTTCATGACTGTGTCGACGATTCGGTCAATGTCCGAATCAGTCATGTGCCCATCGATCGGAAGGCAAACACGTCGGAGGAATTCGTTTCGAGCGACCGGGAAGGTTTCCGCTGTCACGCCGTAGCGTTCCTGGTAGTGCGGCATCAGGTTGACCGGTAAACAGGGCACGCTCACTGCGACTCCACGTCGACGCAGTTCTGATGTGAATTCGTCGCGAGGCACACCGAGATGCTGCAGGTTCAGTCGTAGCGGATAATTCAACCACGTGTGGTTGGCGTCTGATCGTTCGTAAGGAACCTGAAATTCGCGCCGGCAACTGAACGCGGCTGTGTAGCTCATCGCGATCTGGCAGCGCCGTCGCCATGCTTCGCGAGCTTTGCCAAAAGCTGCCAGCTGCCAGACGGCGGCGAGATCCGTCATTCGATCAGCGTAGTGAAGCGAGCGCTTCGAGTCCCACTGCTGTGATTCGCCGGTCAAATCGTCGAGCGGCTTGATCTCGTTCTGCAGTCTCGCGGCAAGGTCTTCATCAGCCGTACAGATCAGGGCACCGGAACTCAACAGGTTCGTTTCTTCCGACCGGCAATGATAAATTCGAACCTGATTCTCGTGAACGTCTCCGCGAGTTCCAATCCCAGGCGACTGAGCCTGAGCGTCGTTGATCAGAAGTAATCGATGTCGTCGGCAAAGGGGCGTCAATGATTGCGTGTCGACAGGCAAACCAGCGATGTCAACGGCGACGACGGCGCGAGTTCGATCCGTCAGTGAATCGGCAACCTGGTCGACATCGATGTGGGCTGACTCGGGGTTGATGTCCACCAGAATCGGGTGCGCGTTGAACTGCCGAATGACTTCCGGAATCGATGGCGGCAGGTAGGCTGGGATGATGACTTCGTCGTCAGGTGACAGATTGCTGGCGGCCAGAACACAATGCAGAGCGACGTTGGCGCTGGCCACGGCGACGACATGGGGCGTGCCGGTAAGGCGAGCGGTTTCTGATTCGAGTTCCGTCTGCCAGTCAACTCGCGAAGGTCCAAGCGCGATGAGGCGTTGCAGATCAGCGACGGCGGACGATGCCGACGGAACTCGCGAGCCATTTACAACGCCGCCCGCCTGCTCGGATTGAGCATTCGTTCCTGAGAAGTGATCTGGCGAAACCGGTTGACGTGACATTTCCGCAAGTCCTTGAACAGTTGACCTATTTCTGGCCCGCAACCTCCTGTGAAGAATCAGAGTCGGCGTTCTGATCCGGTCGCAATCGGACTGATTGTTTGAGAGGCAACGACGATTCAATCCGCATACTTCGTGCCGGAGAATCGTCTCCTGGCGGCGGCATGCCGCGTACGCAGTCTTACGGAAGCGGACACGTGTTCCTTGTGCCGTTTCGAACAATCGACGCACGAACGAACGCATCAAACGCAACTATTGCGTCGGGCTTAGCGGAGTTCTGTCGCGACGTCGTCAATGATGTCGTTAATCGTTCGGGTGGGCTGCCAGCCGACGGTCTCGTTGATTCGATCAATCGACGGCACTCGCCGCTGCATGTCTTCAAAGCCTTCCCCGTACGCCTTGTCATACGGGACAAGTTCCACTTTTGAAGAACTTTGCAATCTCGCGATAATCAATTCGGCGAGCTGCAGAATCGAAATCTCCTCAGTGCTGCCCACATTGTAGATCTGCCCGCAGGTTGCTTCGGAATCAATCAGCTTGATCAATGCTTGTACGACATCGTGAACATGGCAGAAGCATCGCGACTGATTGCCGTCGCCGTGAACTTCCAGTTTGTCATTTCGTAAGGCCTGCTCGACGAAGCGAGGAACCACCATTCCGTACTGACTGCGCTGTCGAGGCCCGACAGTGTTAAACAATCGGACGATGGTCACCGGCAGCCGACTTTCCTTCCAATGAGCCAGTGCCAGAAATTCGTCGAGCGCTTTCGCGCAAGCATAAGCCCAACGGTGTTTGGTTGTCGCGCCTTCAAGCCGGTCGTCGTCTTCACGATAAGGAACGTTCTCGGACTTGCCGTAAACTTCGGAAGTCGACGTGATGAGGACCCGATTTCGGTAACGCCTGGCCAGACGCAGCACCACTTCCGTGCCCTGGTAAATCGTGTCGATTGTGTCGACGGGCTGTTCCATGATCAGCTTGACGCCGACGGCGCTGGCGAGATGAAAAACCGTGTCGCATTCGGACATCAGCTTTTCCATCAACGCGACATCGCGAACCGTGTCGACGTACAGACGGAAGTTGGAATCAGCTTCCAGATCGGCGACGTTGGCGTGCAGTCCGGTCGACAGGTTGTCGATGACCGAAACCTTTCGGCCGGATTTCAACAGTTCTCGCGCAAGATGACTGCCGATAAAGCCGGCTCCGCCAGTAATCAATACGTGCTGACTGCGATCCATTTTGATTTCCTGGCTTCAGATGGTTGCCGCAGATTTTCGCAGATGGACGCAGATAGAAAAAAGCCCCTGCCAAAAATCTGCGTCCATCTGCGCTGATCTGCGGCCCAGTTTCTTATTGGAAGTGGCGGCAGTTTATTAAATGTTCTCGACGGTCTCTTCGACGCCTTCGGGCAATCGATTCGGGAACCGTTCCTCATCGGCAGTTTTGGCCCGCATGTAGAGTTTGATTGGCACTTCGGGAAACGGAAGTTTTTCCTGGAGCACACCGAGCAGATATCGCTTCCACGAATTATCGAACAGCTTCGGATCGTTGCATTTCAGGACGATCGTTGGCGGCTGTGTTGCGACCTGCACGGCGTAATAGATTTTCGGGATCCGACTCTTGCGCATCGGCGGACGGTTCAGCAGGATGGCTTCGCGAAGAACGCGGTTCAGTTTTCCGGTGCTGACCCGAGTCAACGACTGCTTATAGACAGTCTGCGCGAGGTTGATCAGCTTTCGAGTGTTGCGGTTTTCAATCGCCGTCACGAAGGCGACCGGAGCATGCCGGATCGAGGCGAACTCTTTGAGTAGATATTCGCCCCACGACTCGATCGTCATGCCGGCTTCTTGAGCTTCGTCCCATTTATTCACGACAAAGATGCACGGCTTGTAGTGAGTCAACACTTCCTCAACGAGTTGCTTGTCGACTCGCGAAACGGTCTTCTGTGAATCGAAAAAGATCAGCACGACGTCGGCGCGGCGGATGCTTCGTTGAGCTCGGACGAGACCGTAGAACTCGATGTTGCTCGCCAGACTTTTCTTTTTGCGAACGCCCGGTGTGTCGATGGCGATAATCGTTTTTCCATCGACATCGATGCGAAGGTCGATGCTGTCGCGAGTTGTCCCGGCGACTTCGCTGACGATGACGCGTTCTTCTTCAGCGAGAGCATTGATGAACGTGCTCTTGCCGACGTTTCGTCGTCCGACAATCGCGAGCTTCATCTCAGGCTCGGCAGCTTGCTCCGCACCATCAGCGGATTCTTCGTCGGTAACCGGAGGGAGCAGTTCAACAATCGCGTCCATCAGCCCACGCCGATTGTTGTTTCCCTTCACGCTGGTCGTCACGAGTTTGCAGTTGGCCAGCGCGTAAAATTCGGCGATGTCGTCTGCGGTGCGCGACGAGTCGCACTTATTAACGACCAACAGTTTTGGCTTGTCGATATGTCGGAGTCGATTGGCGACGAGTATGTCGAGCGGTACTGGCCCGGTCTTGCCGTCCACGACGAAGACAATGATGTCAGCTTCGTGCAGCCCCATGTTGATCTGGTTTTCGATGTCTTCGGTCAGGTCGTCAGAATCCTCGATACCCATCCCGCCGGTGTCGATCAACTCGAAATAGCGGTCCTCTTCGTGCAACATATAGCGCATGCGGTCGCGAGTTGTTCCGGCCGTACCGTCAACGACAGCGATCATCTTCCGGGAGAGCCAGTTGAACAGCGAGCTTTTCCCGACGTTCGGGCGTCCCACGATGGCGACTTTTGGGATGGACATTTCTCTGAATTCTGCATTGAGCTGTTGGGGGAGAACCGGTCAATTCCGTTCTCGCCGAGTAAGAATTCGGACGTCGAAAGCAGCCTGAGAGGCGGGACGAGTCCGAGGGGCGAAACGGGATTCTACCGAGAAGCGCGTCCGAATACTGCAATCCACACACGGATTTCGCAGGCAATCTGTGGCTGGTGCCAAATCGGCGAGAAGATTTCGCCTTAAACGTCGCTGAGCCGCAGCAGCCGAGCGAACTTCACAAGGGCAGAACTACCAGCGGTACAGAGCTGTGCCCCAGGTCAAGCCGCCGCCGAATCCGCACATCAGCAGGACATCTCCGGACTTGATGCGACCGGCCTGCTGAGCTTCGTCGAGGCAGATGGGGATCGAACCGGCGGACGTGTTTCCGTACTGATCGAGGTTGACCGCGACCTTCGAGGCCGGAATTCCCAGCTTTTCCATGGCCGCGTCGACGATTCGGATATTCGCCTGATGGATCAGAAACAGGCTGACGTCTCCGACCGACATGCCCGCTTTTTCGAGGACCAGTTCGATCGATTCCTGAACGACCCGTACAGCCCACTTGAAAACATTTCGCCCATCCATCTTCAGCAGATGGTCGCCGGCCGCGACGGATTCGGGAGTATCGGGTTCTTTCGTTCCGCCAGACGTGCACTGCAGAAGTGGTCCGCCGCCACCGTCAGAACCAAGCTGGTAGCAGATGAGTCCCTGGGTGGCACTGCCACGAGTCATCAAAACCGCACCGGCTCCGTCGCCGAATAGCGGAGCGATTGTCTTGTCCGACTGATCGACGATGCGGCTGTTGCAGTCGGCTCCGATGATCAAAGCCAGCTTGCTGTTTCCGGTCGCGACGAACTGCGAGCCGGTCACCATCGAGTACATAAAGCCGGAGCAGGCGGCCTGGAGATCAACGGCCGGACACTCCAGACTCAGCCGATCCTGAACGAGGCAGGCGGTCGACGGGCAGCAGTAATCGGGAGTGAACGTTCCCACGAGCAGCAGATCGATGTCGGCCGGATTGACTTTCGCTCGCTCGATCGCGACCCTGGCGGCTTCCACAGCCATATCGCTGGTCGCGAGGTTCGGCGGAGCGTGTCGTCGGGAAAGAATCCCGGTTCGCTGCTGAATCCAGTCCGGGTCGAAACCGCGTTCATCCCGCAGTTGTTCGTTGGAAATTACTTGATCGGGAACGTACGAACCGGCAGAAATAATCTGGACACCCAGCAGAGTATTCGTGCGGTCGCTGACCAGAATCCGTTCGCTCCCTTTGGAGCTTGCGGATCCCGAGTCCTGCTGATCAGTTGTGGCAGAACTCGGTGGCATCGCGACATTCTCCTCGGGTTTCTCTCTGAGTTTTAATGCCCGGCAAACAAAGATTCGCGTCTTCGGCGGGCAGAATTTTGGCCGAGTATAGTCCTCGCAATCCAGTCAAACCAGCGAGGTTAGGCACCGTCGACACACTAAACGACTCTCGATTCCAGGAGCACGGATCAGGCTGACCTTGCCGGCTCGCAAGTTGCATCGCGAAAAACAGAATGCAAAAATATCAGTGGTCACTCTGCCACCTGCGTCGTCCGGGATTTGAGCTCGAAGCGCTCTTTACCGGCACAATGAATACAGGCATCATTCAATCTTCAGGCCAGAACCCACCTCGGACGCTTCGAGATGATTACTCGATTTATCACCAACTACGTCGCCCGACATCAGAACAAAGCCAATCAGCTTCTGCACCTCGTCGGAGTTCCGCTGACCTTTGTTTGCTCGGCCATCCTTCTGATTCAGCAGCGCCCTGAAATAGCCGCGGCGTCTTTCGTCGGCGGATACATCCTGCAGTTCATCGGGCACGCGATTGAAGGTAACGACGCCGGTGAACTAATCCTGCTCAAGAGAGCTTTCGGCAAGTCGTACCAGGAGTTTGCTCCTGGCTACGAGGAACAGTCAAAGTCTGCCGATTAGGAAGCCGATATCCCCTGTAGCGGTTATGCCGACGCGCGCAGTTCCTGCGCGTCGTTCGATGCTGACTGATCGCCGCTTCAGGGGTTCGGTATGTCGAAGTTGCTTAAAAATGTCGGAATTTGCCTTTGTGGTGCCGTTTTCTTCAGCGGCTGCGCCAAAGTCGGCGACCTTCAATATCTGGTTGGCGAGTCTCGAACCACCGAAGACGGGACCGAGGAGCTGGATTATTACCTCGATCAGTCCACGAAGATCGACTACCCGTCGGTTTATCAGCCGAGTCCGGACGAAGTCACGCTGTCGCACGAGCCGCGAACGATCATGGATCTCAACAAGGACGAGATCCGCGACATGTCGCTCGAAGAGGTGATCCGGACGGCGTTGCTAAACAGCACGGTGATCCGCGCCAAGGCGTCGTTCAACTCGCCCGGCAACTCGATCCTGGCCAACCCAAACGGAGCACCCTCGATTTACGATCCGTCGATTCAATCGACCGGCGTTCTATTCGGCAGCCGCGGTGTCGAATCCGCCCTCGCCTCGTTCGATACCAGCTTCGCGACGGAGATGACCTGGGGCCGCAACGAGAGCGTGCAGAACAATCAAGCCGGCAACAACCTGCCCGGCGGATCTATCTTTGTCGGCGAGACCGGCAACTTCAGCTCGACGCTTTCAAAGAACTTTGCCTACGGCGGCTCGCTCGAACTCGGCCACGAAGTCAATTACCTCGGAAGCAACTCGCCGAGTTTGTTTGCATCGTCTTACTCTGGGCACATGCGAGCACGCTATCGGCATCCCCTGCTGGCTGGATCCGGCACCGAGTTCACTCGAATCGCCGGCCCAATATCGGCCTCTTTCGGCGGACTGACCGGAGTGACGCAAGGTGTGTCCATCGCAAGGATCAACCAGGACATCTCGCTAACCGACTTCGAAGCCAACCTGACGAACCTCGTCAAAGACGTCGAGGATTCCTACTGGGAGCTGTATCTGCAGTACCGAATTTACGACACAAACGTCTCTGCTCGAAACAGTGCGCTGCGGACGTGGCGTGACTCGAAACGCAAGCTGGAAATCGGCGGCGTGCGAGGCTTCTCGGTCGAAGACGAGGCCCAGGCTCGCGATCAGTATTTCAACACGAAGGCGACCACTCAGCAGAACCTCTCACTGCTCTATAAAAACGAGTCAGCCCTGCGTCGACTCATTGGCCTGTCAGTTAACGACGGAACGATCATCCGCCCGAGCGATGAACCACTGACGGCTCGCATCGACCCCGACTGGGCGAGCAGTGTGGCCGAGGCGTTGACCAACCGAGTCGAACTGCGACGCCACAAGTGGAACATCAAGAGCCTGGAACTTCAGCTTCTGGCCGCGACCAGTCTTGTGCGTCCACGCCTGGACTTTGTGGCTGGATACTCAGTCAACGGATTCGGCGACGACTTGATCGCCCACAACGACAGTCGCAAATTCAACAGTTTTTACGACACGCTGACCGACAACGAGCAAACTGGCTGGTCGACAGGCTTCGTTATGGAAATGCCCATCGGCCTCCGTTCGGCAAAGGCTCAGGTACAGAACATCGAACTGCGACTGGCGAAAGCTCGCGACGTGTTGTCCGCTCAGGAGTTGGAGATCGCTCACGAAGTCGGCAACGCGTTTCAGGAACTCGCCGAGAAGTACATGACCGCGCAAACGTACTTCAACCGTCGCGAAGCTGCGAAAGACCGAGCCGAGTTATTCGAAAAGAAATTCCGAGTCGGTACTCAAACGCTGGACCTGCTGCTGCGAGCGCAGTCCAGCCTCGCCGATGCCGAAGTCGCTTACTTCCGATCGCTCGTCGCTTACAGCCAGGCGATCGCCAACCTGCATTACCGACAGGGAACTCTGCTGCCGTTTAACAGTGTCTACATGGCAGAAGGCGAATGGGATGCCGAGGCCTACTACGACGCCTACCGCCGAGCAAAATCGCGAACGTACGCGTTCGACGCTTCCAATCGAAAACGCACCGAACCTGCGGAATTCGTCGAGGCTTCGTTCGAGACCTCATCCGGCGACGACTACTTTAACGCCGAACCATTTCCCAAAAGTCGTCCGATGACC
>JBLFXD010000082.1:0-12882 GCA_047611045.1 Planctomycetaceae bacterium
CCATCGGATTACGCTGATTATTGTGTGGACCGTTGTGGGGATAAGTGGGGTAATGTGGAAGAATCGGGAGTGGCGGGTGACGAATGGCTCTGACTGGGACGTGGCCAAGGACGCTCGACGACAAAGGGCGGCTCGCCGTCCCGAAGCGCGTGCGCGAGGACCTTGGTGGTACGGACCTGAAGTCGCTGTTTCTGGCTCCATGGACGGAGAAGTCGCTTGCTGTTTTTACTCCGACAGATTTCGAAGCACTCGCCCAACGGTTCTCCGAGAAGTCGGCAGGGAAAGCCGACGTCCGCAACTACATGCGGCTTTTCTACGCCAGAGCGGAGCGTCTGGATGTGGATTCGCAGGGCCGCCTTCGGATTCCCGATCGACTCAAAGCGTTTGCAGAGCTCAAGCGCGAAGTCGTGCTGCTGGGAGTCAGCGATCATCTGGAACTTTGGGATGCAGAACGCTGGGACGCGTACGTTGCTCAGTTGAATCCTCAGTTCGACGAGATCGCAGAGCACGCTTATGAGTGACTCGAACGAGTTGGACTCGTTTCGAAAACCGGACACGACAATTGCAAAGGAGGCTGCCGACTAACCAGGGAAAGGTCAGGGACGAGGGATAGTTCCTGTCAATGGGCTGAAGCCGCGCCAAGGGAAAGAACCCGTTTGGGATCGTCAGGGACGACGATGGCTGGCTGAGCTATTCGGTACGAAGGTCACGCAACGAATTCCGCACCACGACGCGCAGGATCAGCCAGGGACTGGCACCTGTCGTCGGTATTCGATGCTGAAAGTCGATCCGGGATTTGCATCAGAGAAAAGTTCATGACGGAGTTGTCCGCTGCCTGACCGGGCCACGCGGAACTGGACACTCGAGGGATCGAGTGCGACGAGTGTCATCCCATCTTTGACACTTGTTGGCTGACTGATTCTGATCGGCTGCAAGGATGCACCGGGAATCAGGAAGTTCCGATCGCTCACGGACGAGCGTGATTCAGTTTAGATGGGGCTCACTCAGCCGCCTTGCGGGGACTCGCAAGGCGGTTCTTTTTGCGCGACGAGTGATTGGCAGTTCCGCCAGAAATCCAGGCAGCGACTCATGCCGACTTCTATTCTTCGGCAGCGTATTCGTCGAACCAGAGTTTCAGTTGCTCTTGCGAAGTGGTTCCGCGGTGGACGATCAGCCGATAGCGCAGTTCGAGCGGCTCTTTGGTCGGCAGTGCAATTGGTGATCGACCGGGGAATACCGGATTCTGCATGCTGCGAGCTTTTCTCAGGATCCATTGCTGCGGAAATCGGGGAAGTGACGGGTGGCAAAGAATGGTGACGCCATCGATGGAGTCTTTCCGGTCACCTTTCTGTTTGTTGAATGTTCCGGAAATGTCCATCCAGCGGCTTGCCTCGACGGCCGTTCGCTGAGGTTCGACATCGCCATACTCCGCTGTAAAACGGATGTCTTTGGGGAGTCGGAGTCGCGGTGAGAAGCCTCCGTATCCTTTCACGTCGTCCGAGCCGCCGATTCGTACTTCTGGTTCAAGAGCGGTCAGTTTGATTCGGAAATCGATAACTCGGCTTCCGTCTCGCGAGTTCCGGACTTCGATTCGGGTTTCTTCGCGGACGATCGGTTTCAGGTCGCCTGACGAGTCCTTCCAGTCAGGCGATACCCAACGGGCCGTTGCTTCGATTGCTGCCGCGTCGGAGTTGCTTTCGGCGATCTTCACGTTGTCGACACGCGAAAGAAAATCCCGGCAGATCCAGGGATCTCCGATCTGATTGCCGTCGACGACGAGCTGGTGCCATGCCCAGAAAATGCCTCGATGATGTAAATGGTCAGCCGGGAAGTCCTCTGAGATGACATTGCCGTCGAGGTCGTACAGTGGGTGCACATACCCGGCTCGCTCGAACTTGTCGTCGAGGGACTTTGGGGCTGTCTGATAGAACAGAACCGGCGATTGTCCTTCGAGAAATTCATAGCCGTCGCCAGTACGGACGACCTGAAGTTGCGACGGTGGCTCGGTGTCGGCAGCCAGGAGTTGGCAGCAAAAAGTTCCAACGTACAGCGACGTGACGAGTAGCAGCGAATGTTTATTGGGCATCAGGGGACCATCGTGTGTTTGAGCGAGCGAAACGTTGGCGGAAATCCGAAACGGAACCATCTCGCCTGCCGGGTCGGGTATGTCAAACGCAGCGTCGGCGTACCATCTTCCCATCGGCATCCACAATGGTACGCCGGCGCTTCGCTTGACATACCCTGATTGCGGTCGGAAAGAACCTCGGCCTGAAAAAAATCACGGAGCCAGGTTGAAGCGTGGTTTGCGGCTGCGGATCAGTTCGGATTCGTAGGCGCGGCGCATGGGCTTCAGGCGGGCGGGCGAGTCTTTCTCGAAGGCGTGTAGTTCCAGAGTGACGCCTTTCACTCCGTTGGTGGCAAGGTAGTTGGCCAGTGATTGGCGGTCGGAGCGGTCGAGGTGCTTCTTGATTCGGTCGTGCAGGTTTGACGACTCGCCGATGTAGAGGTAGCCGGTTTCGTCGCGGAAGATGTAGACGCCCGGTTGTTTTGGGACTTTGCCCGGTTCCTGTTCGGCGTCGGCGGCCGGCAGAGCGATGATGTCTTTCTTCCAGTCGGCCACACGTAAGACCAGCTCAGGTTGCAGGCGGCGAGATTTTCTTAAGGTCAGACTGGCTTTGCGTAACAGATACGGCTCGACTTTTGGAGCGACCTTCTTCGCTTCTTTGTCGTACTCGGCTCGAAGTTTCGGATCGCACAGAACGCGGTCGGTGTTGACCGAATATCGGTCTTCGAGAAACCTCGCAGCGATCTCAGCCGCGTGCAGGTAAGCGTCCGAATTATCACGACGGCGTTTCGTGGCCGAGATGTCTCGCAGACCGCCGGCCTTGCGGAGGTTGAGCAGAGTCCAGTTGAAATCGAAGCTCGGGATGTCCGGCATCCGGCGACGGCACTCGGCGAGGAACTGATCGTTGAGTTTGGTTTGAAGAAGCACTTCGTCCGTGCTCCACCCGTCGTAGACTTTCAGGTACGCGAGTCTGACGACGTCTTTGACTTCTCGCCGCGTTTCCGCATCCAGGTTTGCCGGGTGGCCGGGCTTTGGATCGGCTGCCTTTGCCGCGTCGTCGGCATGTGCCGAGCAATGAGCCATGCACAGAACCAGCAAGGCAGCACCAGAGAAAAGGGCAGTGGCTCGGAATTCACGGCTGGCCCGCATGCGATTCCTCATTGTAGGGTGGGCACCGCCCACCAATTCGAATTGACGTGGTGGGCAGTGCCCACCCTACGGTTGCCGTTGATCCGAGCCGGCGACTTCGTCAGGCAAAGCCTGACCTACACGAAGAGCTCGCGGATTGGTTTTCCGCCGTCGGTGATCGGCACGGGGCGGTCGCCGGAGTAGAGTTCTTCGGACGGGTTGATACCCATTGACCAGTGGATGCTTGCAAAAAGGTCGGGGACGGAAACTGGTTGTTTCACGATCGACTTTCCAAGCTCATCCGTTTCGCCGATGACCTTGCCGGTTTGTAAACCGCCGCCAGCGAGGACAACCGAAAACGCTTTCGACTGATGACCGCGGCCGCCGCCGCCATCGAATTCGGGCGGTCGGCCAAACTCGGTCGAGACAACGATCAACGTTCGGTCAAGCAGTTTCTTTTCTTCCAGGTCGAGCACCAGCGTCGAGATCGCGCTGTCGAGTTCTTGAATCAGCAAGTGCTGGTTGAGCTGCCCGTCGTTGTGAGTGTCCCAGCCGGTTCCGTTGACAAAATTGAGATTGTGCGAGCACTCGATAAACCGCACACCGCGTTCGATCAGGCGTCGCGAAAGTAGACATCGCTGACCAAACTCGCCGCCGTACCGAGCACGAAGGTCCGCCGGTTCTCGATCCAGCTCGAACGCTTTCATGAATTCAGGGCCAGACAATCGCAGAGCGTCTTCGATCGTCGAGTCGTAATCCGCGATCCGTTTATCACCGGCCGTGCGTTTTCGATAGATGTCCCGCACTCGACTGAGCAGCCGCTCGCGCCGGCCTTGCCGTTCGTCGTTGATGCCCGGAAAGCGGCTCAAGCCGTTCGGGCCTTCGTTGGTGCTTGTCAGGTAAACGTAGCCGGCCTTCGCGCCCAGGAATCCTGGGCCGCGAGTCACGTTGGGATAACCAATCAAAACGTAGGCGGGCGCGTTGTCGGAAGCCGCTCCACGCTGATGAGCGACGATCGAGCCGATCGACGGATACTCGATCGTGCCGCTGGTCGCTCGGCCGGTGTGCATTCTGTACGTGGCGGCAGCGTGCTCGTTGATGACCTCGTGATGGACGGACCGGATCGGATTGAACCGGTCCAGGATGCCTGCACACTTCGAGAGATGCTCGCAAACCTGCTCGCCTTCGATGGCCGTGTCGATCGCGTTGTAGTACGAGCCCGGCTTCTTCGCCTTTGCATCGCCCTTCTTTTTCGGATCCCACGTGTCGACGTGGCAGGCACCTCCGCCCAGCCAGATCATCACGCAGTGATCGACTTTGCCTTTCGGAAAGTTGATGGCATGCGTGCCTTCAGTTTCCGCTGCTGACAATTTTCTGGACGCCAGTGCGGCTCCGGCAGTAGCACCAGCAACCTGGAGGAAGTCACGACGATTCGTTTGAAACGGATTGGGGCTGAACACGGCAGCAACTCCATAAGTTACGAATTAATTCACAAGGCCAGCGTAACGAAAAAAACATCCCAAGGACAAATGCCTTCATGGGACATCGGTCTAATACTGGACGTCTTTCGCCACTTGTGCCCAGACGACGACCTCGACAGCAGCGTTCAAAGGAAGCTCATTCACGCCGACGGCGATGCGCGTGTGTCGGCCGGCTTCGCCGAAGACTTCGGCCAGCAGATTGGAAGCTCCATTCAAGACCTGAGGTTGAGAGTGGAAACCGTCGGCCGAGTTGACGAAGCCTTCGACTCGGACAATCTGTTTGACGTTGTCGAGCGAGCCGACGCAGCTTCGAATCTGAGCCAGACAATTCAGCGCCGCGACGCGTGCGGCGGCGGTTCCTTCTTCGACGGTGATGTCCTGTCCGACCTTGCCGCTGGCGGTCATGGATCCGTCCTGCATGGGCAACTGGCCGCTCGTGACGACTGTGTCCCCGAAACGGATGACCGGGATGTAATCGCCGATGGCGGCCGGAGCCTCGGGAAACTCGATCCCCATTTCGACGAGGCGTGCTTCAGCGTTTGTGATCATCAAAGTGGTTTCCGCAGAGGAGCAATCTTGATGAGACAACGCCCTGCTGTGAATCAGAGATTCGATTCACAGCGGGACGAGGCAGTTTCAATGATGTCGGCTCAGGTTCCGGCCTGACGAACGCCGACGGTCAGCAGCAGGTTGGCCCACAGAGCCTGTTCGGCCGTCTGAATCGTCAGGACCAGGTCGCGCGACGCGACGGCGTCGTAGAAGTCCCATTTTTGAATTGGCTGAAGTTCGATGTCGAGGCCGCTGTCCTTCAGCATCGTGCGATACTCGTCCCAAACCGGTGGATCGCCGCCGAGTGCGTACGGGTCGTCGTCGGGGATGCCCATCGTGTTGCAGGCTTCGATCGGAATCGCCGACAGAAGCGCCTGCAGGGTCTGAGTGCAGCTGACCAGACCGGGCATCAGGTTCAGGCTGACCAATTCCGCATTCGGACCAAGCGTCGACGATGCCGGATAATTTCCGTCAGCGATCAGGATCTTCGAGTGATGACCACAGCGACCGAGGACTTCGTTAATTTTCGGGTGAATCAGCTGGTGCTTGAGCATGCTTCGCGTCTTTCTGGAGTCTTGCTTGTCTTCGTTGTGAACTTCGTAGGGGGCGTCTCGATTCTCTGCGGCGTTATACAAGAGACGCTCCGATGATTGCCACGATTCGCCCGGATCCGGATTTCGGGCACGGCCCGGAGCGCGACGCTGCGGGCAAGGCGTAGCTTTTAAAGTTGCACACTTCAGCCGCGGCAGCAAAGAAGATTGCTTTCGCCGCTTGAGCTCTTGTTTCATTCTTTCTGCGGGCTGACGCCCGCAGCTATGTGCTGCCGTCGCTTCGCGACTTATAGACTGCGCAGCTTGAGCGCAAACGAAAACGCCGGCTCCGAAATGTGCGGGGCCGGCGTTTTTGATTGGGTCGTCAGTAAGATGGTTAGTAGGTCGTCGTCAGGCTTTCGAGGAAGCCTTTCAGCTGGCGGCTGCGGACTGGGTGTTGGAGTTTGCGGACGGCTTTGGCTTCGATCTGGCGGACTCGTTCGCGAGTCACTTTGAAGATGCGGCCGACTTCTTCCAGTGTGTAGGTGTAGCCGTCGCCGAGGCCGTATCGCAGTTTGATGATTTCTCGTTCGCGATAAGTCAACGTTTTCAGGACGTAGTCGATTTTGTCCTTCAGCATTTCCTGCGTTGCTGAGCTGACCGGGCTGTCGGTCGACTGATCTTCGATGAAGTCTCCGAAGAAGCTGTCCTCGCTCTCGCCAACTGGCCGATCGAGACTGACCGGGTGACGCGAAATCTTGAGGACTCGTCGGGCTTCTTCGACGGAGATGTCGGCAGCGGCTGCGGTTTCTTCCACCGTTGGTTCCCGGCCGAGTTCCTGGAGCAGGTCTTTGCTGACTCGACGTAACGCCGACATCGTCTCGATCATGTGAACCGGGATACGGATCGTTCTTGCCTGGTCAGCGATCGCTCGGGTGATCGCCTGACGAATCCACCAGGTGGCGTACGTCGAGAATTTGTAGCCTCGACGATACTCGTACTTATCGACCGCCCGCATCAGGCCGCTGTTCCCTTCCTGAATCAGGTCAAGGAAGCTGAGGCCTCGGTTGCGGTACTTCTTGGCGATCGACACGACGAGTCTCAGGTTTCCGCCGGACAGGTCCTGCATCGCCAGTTCGTATTCTGAGAAGCGAGCCCGGATGCGACGCACTCGTTCCCGCAATGCCTGCGGCGTTTCCAGAGTGATGAGCATCATGTCGCGAAGCTCGTTCTGGATGTTTGTTTTCTCCGACTCGGCCGACGGCAGATTTCGGATGCGACTGAGTCGTCGTTCCAGTTCGGTCATACGCTGACTGATCTGCTCGATTCGCTTCATGATGGGTGCGAGTCGTTGCGTGCGAATGCTCAACTCTTCGACAAGGATGACCATCTTGCGACGTCGAGCTTTCAGCTTTCGTTCACGTTCACGGCGTTCGTCGTGAGGGATCGAGAGGTCGAGAATCAGAGTTTCTGCTTCCTGGACGTAAGCGCGTCTCATGTTTTCAAGCGTTCGCAGGTTGTGCGGCATGCGAGCCTGAATCTGCGTTTTCTCTAAACCTTCGGTGACGGAGACCTTGATGGTTCGGTCGAAGGGGAGGTCGGAAGTGTGAACCATCGTCAGCACGTCGATGGTCGACTTCATCGCGTAATCACTCTCCATGAGTTCCCGACGAAACCGCTTGCGAGTGATCTCGATTTTCTTGGCGAGCGCGATTTCTTCTTCGCGAGTCAGCAGCGGAATCTCACCCATCTGTGTGAGATACATGCGGATGGGGTCGTCGATTTTGCGGCTGCCTTCGTCCGCTTCGAAGTCCACGCCGTCGATCGGTTTGACCTTCTGTTTCTGCTTCTTCTTTTTCTCGTAAGTCGTGAGCGATTCATCGTCGGCCACGATCTCCATGTTGAGATCGTCGACGGCCATGAGGAGGTTGTCGAGCTTCTCCGGACTGACTGCCTCGTTCGGCAGATAGTTGAAAATCTGAGAGAACTTCAGATGCCCCTGACGGGTGCCGGCTGTGATCAGTTCGTTGAGAGTTTCGTCGACTGTATGCACGAGCTATTCCTTTGAAAGAAGACTGCAGTGCAGTGGCCCTACGATGAATCTCCATCGTGTGACACTGCAGAAACCGTAGAACGACTCAGCCGCTCTACCACTTCATCAGGCATTGCCTGACCTACTGCTGGTTCAATGCTCTCTTGCGATGAATTGCTGCTTCTTCTGGCTGAAAGCCATCGCCTTCTGCAGCATGGAAAGGGCATCGGTGCCCTCGCCACTCATCGCCTGCTTCTGGGAATCTGCTTTGTGAGACCGCTCCTCGCGTCTCCACTTCAGGGTGTCGATTACCTGTCGAAACAGGACCGACGCACCTCCGTCCGAGTTCCCTCGGAGCTTTTGCTCGATTCCCTTCTCGCGAGCCTGATCCGCCAGCCAGACGGTCATTCCTTTCAGCTCGTTTCGCTCCATTTCTAAAGTCACACGTTCAAATGAGGGTACTTCACCCAGTTCGACTACGTCGTAGACAATCTGGAGTAACTCACGTAAGTGCGGATTCAGAAAATCATCAACTCCAATTTCCTGTCGAGCCTGCTCAGCCAGTTCTGGCTCCGTGAGCAGAATCTCCAGCAGTTCGCATTCCATCCGGTCGTCTTTTGAGAGAGGTCGCCGGTGGACTTCGATCCGTTCTTCCTGCACGACCGCAGGTTGTTCTTCCTGTGCGGGTTTGGTCTGAAACTGTTGCGGACGATTGCCGCTTCTGATTCTCTGCAGTTGGTTTCGAATGGCTCCTTCGTTTAACTGCAGACGCGGTGCCAATCGGCCAACGATGATGTCTTCGCGAGCTGATCCCTGCAGGTCGGAAGCGCCAGCCAGCAGGTTCAGCATTTCTGTGACAACTGTTTCTCGAGAGTTAATCGAGTCCAGTCCATGTTTTTTTACTTCGAAGTTGAACCGAAATTCCCACGCTTCCGGTGCATTGTCGACCAGAGCGTTGAATGCGTCGGTTCCGTTTTGTTTGAGATAGTCGTCCGGGTCGGCGCCTTCCGGCAGTGTGAGAACTCGAAGGTCGACGCTCTGTCCGATCAGCATTCCAACCGCTTTTGCCGCGGCGTTTTGTCCGGCATCGTCGCCGTCGTAAACCATTACCACCTTCTGAGCGAACGCTTTCAGGCGAGTGCAATGCAGTTCTGTTAGAGCGGTTCCCAATGTGGCAACCACGTTGCGGACGCCGAACTGGTGACACGCGACGCAATCGGCATACCCCTCCACGACGAGTACGGTGTTCGTATCGCGGATTCCGTCTCGGGCGTTCGGCAATCCGTAGAGAACACGACTCTTATGAAAGACCGTTGATTCTTTGCTGTTGAAATACTTTCCGCCTCGTTCTTTGTGGCCGGGGATGAGACGTCCTCCAAAAGCCACAGTCCGTCGTCGTTCGTCGTGAATCGGAAACAGAACCCGATCAACGAAATAATCGGAATATCCTGGCCGGTCGTCCTGCTTCCGGATCAGTTGAGATTGCTGAAGCGCCTCGATTGAAAACTGAGGTTTTGCTTTTCGCTGGAGCCAGTCCCAATCTTCCGGGTGATATCCGAGCCGAAATTCGTCGACCGTTTCCTGGCTGTAGCCACGACTGGCGATGTAGTCCCGAGCGTCCTTCGCTTCGCTGCTTTTCTGGAAGCACTCGTGAAACTGCAGCTCGGCCCATTTCAGGACGGCGTGCAGCTCTTCATTCTTCGCAAACTTGTCGGACTGGTGTTTTGACTGTTCCGGCATCTCAAGATGAGCACGTTCAGCGAGAAACCGCATCGTTTCCGGAAAACTGAGTGCCTCACGTTTCATGACCCACGTGAAGACGTCTCCACCCGTGTCGCAAACCCAGCAGCGGAAGCTCTGTCGATCCGGATAGACCCTCATCGAGGGATTCGAGTCGTCGTGGAACGGGCACAGGCACTTGTATTCCGCTCCGCCACGCTCGGGGATGAGCGTGGTGGATTCGCCAATGAGACTGACGATTTCAGTCCGGGATCGGACGAGCTCTTTGAAATCGCTGCTCAACTCCACAGCTTGCGACTCCTGATCCCGGAAGGCCTCAAAACTGCAATATCCGTCCCGGATGACGAGTCAAACCGACTCGACTGCAGTTGAAGTGGCATCCCGTGCCTGAAACTAGAAACCTGAGTAAACCGGACCGATTGCCCCTCACTGGGCAACAACCGGGAACGCTGACAGAACTGAACTTGTGAACCGCTTGACGATCGAGCGTTCGGCGTCTTGAGGTGACAGTTCTGCAGGTTCGGCAGCCTTCCTGGCTTAACGACTCCAAGGCTTCCTTTTAGCTGGGCCGAACATTGCAATTCTACACCGCGCCTCTCAATGATCAAGAATTCTTTCGCAAGGTTGCGCTGACTGGTGGCTCTCTAAACTCATATCAGTAAATAACTTCAGAGTTTTCGAAATCGCGCAGGTCGCCGTCGATCGGAAAAGTCGAGGCAGATTACGTCGCCGCCCCAACTCCTGCAACGATATCAGGCTATGACGAAAGTGCAGGTTGAACAGGACACTTAGTTAATGGACGTTTGGGGCCGCCGACTCCAGATTGCTCGTCCGGCAGCCCATCGCTCTTGTCGGAGGCTGTTCTGTTCGGTTATCAAAGGCCGCAATCGGGCTGTTTAAAAGATTCGGGAACTACGAGCCTGCAATCACCGACTTATTGAGCCACAGAGATCACAGAGGCCACTGAGAAATTGACTGGAGTTTACAGCCTGCTGAACAAGGTTTGCCGCAGAAATGGCATATGCCGTTTCAAATCTATCTGGATGCTGCGTTCACCTGTCTTGTAGCTCTGTGTCCTTTGTGGCTAATTTTCACCTGAATTATGAATCCGAAGCCAATTGAGAACGGCGGCGTTGGAGCGAAGGGCGACAAGGAGTAAGCATCATGATCGGGCAGGCATTTCATTACGCAAAAGGGGCCGGAGTTCCGTCGAAGTCGCGGTTGTCCCGCTGGCGAGCGACGGCTCATCGGGTTCTCAAAGAGTCTCAGAAGTACGTGTCTTTCAGCGACGAAGAATTGCTCAACCAGGCACTCGATTGCCGATGGCGAGCAAAGACCGGTGTTCCGCTGAAGAGTCTGCTGGTCGAAGTCTTTGCGATGGGCGTCGAGGCGTCGCGCCGCAAACTCGGCATGGAGCATTACGCAGTCCAGATCATGGGCGGCATCGCGATCTTCGAAGGCGGTGTCGCGGAACTTCAGACCGGCGAAGGCAAGACGTTGACGGCGACATTGCCGACACTACTGCGAGCGTTGCCTGGCAAAGGGGCCCACGTCGTCACGGTCAACGACTATCTGGCCGAACGAGACGCCGAAGAGATGGCTCCCGTTTACGAGGCACTCGGAATGTCCGTCGGCGGCATTCTCACACCGATGGAAACCGACGAACGCCGCGAGAGCTATGCCAAAGACATCACCTATGGAACAGCGAAGGAGTTCGGGTTCGACCTGCTGCGCGACCGGCTTCGTCAAGGAGTCGCGGCCGGCGGCGAGAAACGTCGAACGTTGTTTTCTGATCAGTCCGGTGGCGAGGCTCCTGTTCAGCGTGGCCACTACGCCGTGCTGATCGACGAAGCCGACAGCATTCTGATCGACGAAGCTCGGACGCCGCTGATCATCGGCCTGACGATGCCCAACGACGCGGGAACGGTCAGCCTGTTTCGGTGGTGTCACCGAGCCGTGTCGCATCTCGAAGCCAACGTCGACTTCGTCTATGAACCGGAGCGACGGTCGGCTTACTTAACAGATCAAGGCTGCCGAAAAGTATTGCTGCTCGGCAAGCCGGCGCTCATCGACTCGATCGACACCGAACGGATCTACAAACACGTCGAGCAGGCGCTGACGTCCAAATTCGCATTTGTGCGAGACCGCGATTACGTCGTTGTCGACAACGAGATCAACATCGTCGACGAAGGGACCGGCCGAATCATGGATGGTCGAAAATGGCAGGACGGTCTGCATCAGTCCATCGAGGCCAAAGAGCTTGTCCCCATCACGGCGGCATCGGGCGAAGCGGCTCGCGTCACGGTACAAAACTTCTTCCGACTTTACTCGAACATTGGCGGCATGACCGGAACCGCGGTGCAGTGTGCCAGCGAAATTCGGCGTGTGTACAGTCTTAAGGTTACGGCGATCCCGACTCACCGGCCGTGCATTCGACGCCTGAATACACCGCGAGTATTCGCGACGATGGAAGCCAAGTGGCGAGCGGTCACCGACGAAATCGAGCGACTGGTCAACGATGATCGAGCGGTTCTTGTTGGAACCCCGTCTGTCGACGCTTCGGAAGCTCTTGGTCGAATGCTCAAAGACAAAGGGATCAAACACGAAATTCTGAACGCTCGGTATCTCGAACAGGAAGCAGAAATCGTCGGCAACGCTGGCGAGCCTGGCCGAGTCATCGTCGCGACGAACATGGCCGGACGAGGGACTGACATCAAGCTGTCAGAAGGGTTAAAGGCGGCCGGCGGTCTGCAGGTCATCGCCACGGAGATGCACTCTTCGAAACGGATCGATCGACAGCTTGTCGGTCGAGCGGCTCGGCAGGGAGACCCCGGCGGCTATCAGTTTTTTCTTTCGCTTGAGGATGAGCTGATGCGATGCCACACGCCGGAGAAGATGGCGAAGAAGAAAAAACAGGCGGCCCCCAACGCGCATGGCGAACTGGCTGGAAGCTGGTTGAGCTTTTTCACAAAGACGCAACGACAGCTTGAAAAGCTGCATTACAAGCAGCGCAAAGACATGATGAAGCAGGACAAGCACCGCTCGGAGTCGTACCGCAGGATGGGTCTCGATCCTTGCCTTGAGCTGACCGAAAACTAAGTCTGGCGGTCGATTTTCTCATCGGAAAATGGCGATGTTCACTGCGGAGCTTGACCAGACGATCGCGGCCGTTGCGTCGGCTCCCGGAGGTGCTGGGCGAGGGATCGTTCGAGTCAGCGGTGTCGAGGCGGTCGCGCTGGTCGATAAGGTTTTTGCGTCGACTGAAACCGACGAGGAACCTGCGAGTAAGATTTCTTACCGGGCGACGGGGACGATAACGATTCCGGACTTTCCACCGGTGCTGACTGATGCCTGGGC
>JBLFXD010000083.1:0-12859 GCA_047611045.1 Planctomycetaceae bacterium
CGCTGGATGTAGCCATCAGGTTTTTGTGGAGCCTGTGCGACGATGTTGTTGATCTGTCCGAGCTTGATGAGCCACTCGATGCGGCTTCGATCGGCCTGAACGTTCTGGTCCATGCCGAGTGCCGCGTAAGCACTCATGCGGTTCTGATAGTGCTTCGGATTGTTTTCGTCGTGCGCGATGGCTTCGGAAAAATCGGTGACGGCTTCACGGTGCTGCTTCAATCGCAGATGAAGCATGCCTCGATTGTTCAACGCGTTGACATAGCCGGGGCGCAGGTCGAGCGTCTTGTCGAAGTCGGCCAGTGCCTTGTCGTAAACTTCCATCTTGAACCACGCGAAGCCTCGGTTGTTGAAGCCGTCGGCGTAGGTCGGATCAATTTCGACGGCCTTATTAAAGTCGTCGATCGCCGCGTGGAAGTCGGTCTTCGCGAGTTTCACCAGGCCTCGGTTGTTCCAGGCCTGGATGTATTTCGGATCGATCCGGACGGCTTCGGTAAAATCGGTCAGTGCCTGATCGAGCTGGCTGCGTGTCAGCAGGAAGAGGCCTCGCATGTTTCGATAGCGGACGTCGTTCGGGCTGAGTTCGACGGCTCGTGAATAGTCGCTCAGAGCGAGCTGGTCCTGACCGACGTCGGCGAGAATGCCGGCTCGCTGAAAACTGGCTTCAGAATTCTGATGGTCGGTCTCGACGGCTTCGTTCAAGCTGGCGATCGCGTCCTCGAACTTTTGCTCTTTGATCTGAGCGATGGCCTGCTCGACCAGTTTGCTGGCCTGCTCTTTCGCCGAGGATTTCCCGTCGGGAGCGGTCTGTTGAGGACCCGTCCCGGCGGTATCGGCCTCGGGAGTTTCCGAGCCGCCGCATCCGGTCAAAGCAACGAAAAGGCACAAAAACAGCGGCGTTCGAGCCGAAAAGAGAGAGGACATCCTTGTCGCTCCGGAAGCCTGGCGTCGTGAAAATGGGAGAGGTTGGCTTGTATTTCCGACGGCCTCAGAGTGTCAATGTTGATTCGACAGCCGGCGACCGGGACTGGCCGGCAGGATTTCGCAGCAACCAAATGGCGGTGAAAGTTCCTTGTCGCTAGACTCCGAGACTCATTCGGACTCTTTGAAAGCCTGCCGCACGGCAGATTTCACGCCATATTTAACGGTTTCTGTGCCGGAGCCTGACGCCAGACGGTGTTCGCAGACCACGCGGTCGCTCCCGCAGAATTCCCCATGCCAATCCCGTTTGTCTTTGAGACTGAATTAACGCATGACTACCAATCAGAATTCTTCGAACGATCCGGACTCGTGGGAAGGCCTTGCCAAAGACCTCTTTGGGATCGACGTCGGAAAGAAAGATGCCGACGACGAGCCGTTTGAGGTGATCGATCTTTCATCACTTGAGCCCGAAGCGGAGCCTGTTGAAGAAGAGCCCGTCGAAATTGAAGTCGCTGCCGAAGACGTCGATTCCGACGTGGAAGACGACGAGGACTCGGACATTGTCTTTGAAGATGATGACGACGACGACTTCGACATCATTTTTGACGAAGACGACGAGGAAGAAGAAGAAGTGGCTGCTGAGCCCGAACCGGCTCCCGCACCAACTCGGTCGCGACAGCCTGAGCCGGTCGCCGAAGCCGCCGAACCGCGTCCAGCTCGCAAGAGTGTCCCCAAGTCAGATGCCGACGACTCGTTCTGGGATCCGCTCGACGATTGGGACATCGGCGGGAAGAGCCATAAGAAAAGCACTGCTCGCAGCACGGAAGAATCGCCGAAGCCTGTGAAGCCCGCACGGGTGGAAGCCGACGACGAAGGCGACAGCTCTGAAGACGTCGCGCCTGTTGCGAAGAAAGAATCAGCCTCGCCTGTTGCGAAGAAAGAAGTGGCGAAGAAAGAAGTGGCGAAGAAAGAAAGAACCGAGGAACGACCGAAACAAAGTCGCCCACCGAGGAAACCAAAGCCGAGCCCACCGAAAGAACACGACTCGTTTGGCTTCGGAGTCGGCGTGATCGACGAAGATGACGAGAACTTCTTCGAGCACGAAGCGTACGACGAAGATGACCAGGACGACAAAGTCGTTGCGAAGGTGACCGACGAGGAAGTCGCCGAGGAAGTTTCGACCGAAACTGATCGCGATGACGAAGACGGCGAAGAAAAACCAAAACGTCGTCGTCGCCGCCGTCGTCGCCGCAAACCGAATGACGAAGATGCCGTTGAAAGTTCAGACGACGACGAAGCGGAATCTGGCGACGAATTCGGAGCCGACGTCGCTGAAGATTCTGAATCTGAGTCCGATACGGGCGCAGACTCGGACGAAGATGGAGAAGAAAAACCAAAACGTCGCCGCCGTCGCCGTCGCCGTCGTCGCAAACCTGCTGATGACGAATTCGGAGCGGAAGTTGATTCCGACGAAGAAAGTCAGACGGAAGACGATGCCGAAGCGGCTGAGGAATCTGAAGACGGAGACGAAGAAACCGAGGAAGAACGCCCACGTCGAAAACGTCGCCGGCGACGGAGCCGGAAGCCGCGAGTCGAAGTTGACGACAAGGATGACTCGGACGGCGAAGAGGACGATGACGAGGAAGCCGTTGCAGACTCCGCCGATGACGAAGATTCAGACGACGAAGAACAAGAAGAAGAACGACCGCGGAGCCGACGTCGGCGCAGCCGGAAGCCTCGCGCGAAAGTTGAAGACGACAGCGACGATGATGACGACGCCGATGATGTCGAGGCGGACGACTCCGACGAAGAAGATGATGATGACGACGACGACGACGATGACCGCCCCGTTCGACCACGACGCGAGACGAACAACTGGGACGATGTCCCGACCTGGGAACAGGCCATGTCATCGATCGTCGAAGCGAACATTCGCGGCGCCAGCCAGAATCGTGGCGGTTCGTCGCGTGGCGGCTCCGGACGCAGCGGAAGCGCTTCACGCAGCAGCAGCGGTTCACAAAGTGGCGGCGGTTCACAAAGCGCCGGCGATTCACGCAGCGGCGGCGAAGACGGACAGCGTCCACCGCGTCGTCGTCGCCGACGTCGACCGAACGATGGCGATCGCAAGACCGAATAGTCGGCAACGGAATTCGATTCGAACGGTGTCGGGTCGAATTTCTTTCAGCTTTTCGAACGGGCAGGTTCGTCACGTAATTCCGGGTCGAGCATGAACCCGAACAGGCAGGTGTGTTACTCTGGCGACGTTCTTTCGTTTTCCGAAGCGAGCGTCGGAAGCGTGGCCCTTGTCGATGGAACGTGCTGATGCCCGAGTCGCTGCGAATTCTATTGATCGACGATGACGAGAATACCTTCGCGCTGACAAGGGAACTGTTGCGCGAGATCAACGGTCGCACGGTCGAACTCGAATGGGCAGCCGATCCCGACGCGGGTCTTGCCGGGATCCTTGCCGACAAGCACGAGATTTACCTTCTGGACTATCGACTCGGCGCGACGGACGGGATTGAGGTCCTCAGCCGGGCCAAAGCAGCAGGCTCGAAGGCACCGGTCATCATTCTCACCGGGCAGAGCGACCGCGAGATCGATCAACGCGCGCTCGAAGCCGGAGCCTCCGACTATCTCGTTAAAGATGTCTTTGACGTTTCGCGGCTTGAACATTCAATTCGATACGCACTCGAACGCCAGCGACTGAGCAAAGAGCTCGAACTGGAGCGATACCTCCTGCAGTCGCTGATGGAGAACCTGCCGGACAACATTTATTTCAAAGATCGCGAGAGCAAGTTCGTTCGAGTCAGCCGTGCAATGGCGGACTGGTTCAATCTTGCTGATCCAATCGACGCTGTTGGGAAGACGGACAAAGACTTCTTTGCTGACGAGCATTCCGCGCAGGCGCGAGCGGACGAAGTTGAATTGATGGAACTGGGCGAGCCGGTGCTCGACAAAGTCGAGAAAGAAACCTGGCCCGACGGCCGCACCACCTGGGTTTCGACCAGCAAGCTTCCGCTGCGGGATCGAGAGCGGAACGTCGTCGGCACGTTCGGAGTGTCGCGAGACATTACGGCTCAGCAGGAAGCGTTGAACGCGCTGAGCCAGAGTGAGCGTCTCAATCGGCAGATCGTGAACACGGCGCTGGACGCCTTCGTCGGGATGGACGCCGAAGGCACGATCATTGATTGGAACCCTCAGGCCGAAGTCATCTTTGGCTGGAAGGTTGAGGATGCTCTTGGACAGACGCTGGCTGACACTATCATTCCGGAGCGATTTCGTGAACGTCATTTCGCCGGTCTGAAACGCTTTCTGGAAACGGGTGAAGGAAGCGTTATTCAAAGGCGACTGGAACTGGTCGCGCTGCATCGATCGGGGAGAGAGTTCCCGGTTGAGGTCACGATTTCTCCGATCCGCGATTCACAGTCATGCATCTTCAGCGCCTTCGTGCATGACATCACTAATCGTAAACAGGCGGAAAAAGAGCTGCGGACATCGAAAGAGGCGGCTGAATCGGCGAACCGGGCGAAGAGCGATTTTCTGGCCAATATGAGTCACGAAATTCGCACGCCGATGAACGCCGTCATCGGGATGACGGAACTGGTGCTTGACACCGAGCTGACGCGTTCGCAGCACGAGTACCTTGGCATGGTACGTGACTCGGCCGAGTCGTTGCTGACTTTGATTAACGACATCCTCGACTTCTCAAAGATCGAGGCGGGCCGGCTTGAACTCGATTCATCGATCTTCAGCATTCGCGACATGCTGGGCGACACTCTGCGGTCGCTTTCCGTGCGTGCCCATCGCGAAGAGCTGGAACTGGCCTGTCATATCGACCCAGCCGTGCCGGATGCGTTGGTCGGTGATCCATCGCGGCTTCGTCAGGTGGTGGTGAATCTGGTCGGCAACGCCATCAAGTTCACTCAGCATGGCGAAGTGATCGTGCATGTCGACGTGGACCAGCAGGACGGTCGGTCGGTGTTGCTGCATTTTGCGGTTGCCGACACGGGCATCGGAATTCAGAAAGAGAAACTGAAGTCGGTCTTTCAGGCCTTCGAACAAGCAGACACGTCGACCACTCGGCAGTACGGCGGAACGGGACTCGGTCTGACGATCTGCTCGCGCTTGACGCAGCTCATGAACGGTTCCGTTTGGGCCGAGAGTGACCTCGGAAAGGGAAGTACGTTTCACTTTACAGCTCGTCTTGCAGTGTCCGATACGCCGCCCCGAGTTTCTACGAAACGAATCGTACAGGGATCCCGTGTGTTGATTGTCGATGACAACGCAACGAATCGTTTGATCCTCGACGAGATGCTGACGAACTGGGGGATCGAGACGTCGTGTGTCGAAGGCGTCGACGAGGCGATTGAGTCGTTGCGAAAAGCGCGAGAAGCTGGCAAGAGTTACGACCTCGTGCTGAGCGATGTTCACATGCCGCAGAAAGACGGCTTCGCTCTGGCGGCTGAGATCCGGAAGGACGAAAAGCTGGCCGGCGCCGTCATCATGATGCTCACTTCGGGTGATCGTTCGGAAGATGTCGAGCAGTGCCGCAAATTCGGAGTGTCCGCCTACATCCGAAAACCGATCAAGCAGTCAGAGTTGTTCGATTCGATGGTGGCTGTATTGGCGATTGACGGGACTGGCGATTCGGCGTCTCAGCAGGCCGAAGATTCAGAGCGGACTGAAGTGATCATCCCACCGCTGCGAGTTCTGCTGGCGGAAGACAGCGTCGTCAATCAGAAACTGGCGCTGGCGTTGCTTAAAAAGTGGGGACACACGGGTACGGTCGCCAATAACGGCAAGGCCGCGGTCGACCTCGCAACGAACGAAACTTTCGACGTTGTCCTGATGGACGTTCAAATGCCGGAGATGGACGGCTTGGAGGCAACTCGCCAGATCCGTCAGAGCGAAGTCGGCACCGATCGGCACCTCCCCATCATCGCGATGACCGCTCACGCCATGAAAGGCGATCGCGAATTGTGTCTTGAGTCCGGCATGGATGATTACGTATCGAAGCCGGTCAGGCCGTGGCAACTGATCAACGCGCTGAGTCGGTTCTTCGCCGAGGACGCTCGCACCGTCGGAGTGTCTCGCGAAGAGGCGACCAGAGTGGAAACTCGGAACGGCGGCGATTCAGCTCCTGCCGAAAGTTACCAGGTTGACTGGCCGGTCGCTTTGAGAATCACTCAGGGCGACCGTGACCTGCTGCGAGAAATTGCCGGCGCGTTTCTTGAAGAAGGCCGGATTGTCCTCGCGGATTTAAAATATGCGCTCAAGAAAGAAGACGCCCCGACGGCGCAGCGAATGGCTCATACGATCAAAGCGAACTTTCGGACGTTCGGCGTGGCTGACGCACACGACCTGGCGTTCGAGTGTGAAAAAGCTGGTAAGGCGGGAGACCTTAAATTCGTCGCGGAAAATCTCGCCGAAATTCAGAAAGCGTCAAAAGTCGTCAGTTCACAACTTCGCGCTTTCATCGATACCGGTCAGTTTCCTGGGTGACTATCATATTGTTCACGTTTGACCGAATCGGCGTTGTTGTCGGCCGGTTGTTGTGAAGCGTATTTTGATGTTCGCAACTGAGGTTTGTCAGTTGCGTGATTGTCGACTGAAGTGAGACGTCGTTTAGAAGTAGACCGAAATCTAAAACGACCGAGCCTTTGTACACCAAACGCAGGCTCGCGATTTTGCCGGGCCGCGGAAAGCATAGTTATGCAGACTTTACTTGTGGTGGACGATTCACGCGTCGATCGTCGTCTTGTGGGAGGGCTCCTGCAGAAGACGGGCGAGTACGAAGTCATTTACGCCGAGAACGGTCGCGACGCGCTGGAGCGGCTCGAGCTGGATATCCCCGACGCCGTACTCACCGACCTTCACATGCCGGAACTCAATGGCCTCGAACTGGTCCAGGCTATCAAGAGCGACTACCCGCTGATTCCCGTTCTGCTGATGACGGCCCAGGGAAGCGAAGAGCTGGCGGTAGAGGCACTCCGACTGGGAGCGGCCAGCTACGTCACGAAGCGTCGACTCGGCGAGGATTTGATTCCGACGATCCATCAAATTCTGGAAGCTGCGTCTTCGAATCGCGGTGAGACGCGTTTGCTCAACCGGATCGCACGCGTCGAGACCTCTTACATTCTGCCGAACGAAACGAAACTCGTTCACGCACTCTCTGCCCAGGTGCGCGACACGATGCGAGCGATGCGGACTTTTCCTGAAAACGATCGACTGCGGATCAGCATTGCGTTTGAAGAATCTTTGCTCAACGCGCTCTATCACGGAAACCTGGAAGTCAGTTCGGATCTGCGAGACCAGGATCATGGTGCCTACGAAGATCTGGCACGTCGTCGGTCGCTGCAGCAGCCCTACATCGATCGGCAGCTGCACGTCGACATTTCACTGACTCAGGAAGTCGTGCGGTTTTCCGTTCGCGATGAAGGCCCCGGGTTTGATCCCGAGGCGATCCCGGATCCGACCGATCCGGAATACCTCGATCGTCCAAGTGGCCGAGGGATGCTGTTGATGAAATCGTTTATGGACGAACTCTTCTACGACGATGGTGGTCGCCAAGTCACGATGCTGAAAAATGCTCCGCCGCCAGAGACGAACATCATCGATGACGATGCATCCGTATTCGACGACGACGATTCTGAAGACATTCTTTGAGCCGGGACTCTGAGACGAACCTCATTCGATTCTGACGAAGCGAGCCGCCCATGATCGAGCCTGTTTCCAGTGCCGCAGCGATTGACCAGAGTGGCGAACCGTCGCTGGAGCTACGGCATCTGCATCGTTTCTTCGGGCGACTCAAGGCTGTTGACGATGTGTCGTTTAAGGCATGGCCCGGCCAGGTCATGGGATTCATCGGGCCGAACGGCGCCGGCAAGACAACCAGCATGCGGATCCTCGCGACGCTCGACACCCCCACGGCAGGCGACGCTTTCGTATGTGGCTACTCGGTTGTCGACGATCCAGACAAGGTGCGGCAGTACCTGGGATTCATGCCGGACAGTTTCGGCAAATACGCGAACATGAACGTCGTCGAGTATCTCGACTTTTACGCGCGAGCATACGGGCTGCGGGACGCGCAACGCCGCGACGCCATCGAACACGTTCTGGTGTTTACCGAACTTCGTAAGCTCGCCGACAAAGCAATTAATACGCTTTCAAAGGGCATGTCGCAGCGACTGGGTCTCGGACGATGTCTCATCCACGATCCGCAGGTCATGATTCTTGACGAACCAGCTGCCGGCCTGGACCCACGTGCTCGAGTCGAGCTTCGCGAACTGATCCGTCTGCTGGCCACGGAGATGAAGAAGACCGTTCTGATCAGCTCGCACATTCTGACCGAGCTGGGTGAGATTTGTGATTCGGCAGCGATCATCGAAGCCGGACAGATTCTGGCTTACGGAACGGTGGACGAGATCCAGAATCGGCAACATGGCGCGAGCCACGAGTCGACGAAAGCTCGCTCGCTGCATGTTCGAATTGCTGCCGGTGACAACGCTCAGGTCGCGACACACGATCTCGAAAAGTGGTTGCTCGAACAGCCGATGATCAATGTCGTGCAGTGTTCGATTTCTGATGCGACTTTCGACTTCGAAGGCAACGACGACGATCAACAACTGCTCTTGCAGAATCTGATCGACGCTGGTCACCCGGTGATTGAGTTTCACGGTAAAACTCAAAGTCTGGAAGACGCCTTCATGAATATCACCAAGGGAATCACGCAGTAGTAGTTTGCTTTTGTGTGGATGAAATCAAGCAATTCGGAATTCAATTCCCAGGACATGCCATGAGTGCCGGCGAAAAATTCTTTTATCTTGCGGATGTAGTAACCGATCGGCTCAATCCGATTCTCGTGAAAGAAACGCGACAGGCGTTGAAGAGTCGCCAGTTCATCATCACGTTCATGCTGCTGTTGACCGTCGCCTGGCTGATTTCTGTTTTCGGCATCATGTTTAACGGTCCGGCCATCGAGTACGGATCGGCAGGCCGAATGTTCTTTGGCTGGTACGTCGGCGTTCTGGGGTTTGCGACGTTGTTCATCGTTCCGTTTGGGGCTTTTCGAAGCATGCTCAACGAGCGTGACCAGAACACGTTTGAACTGCTCAGCATCTCGACCCTGAGTCCGCGTCAGATTGTTTCCGGCAAGCTGCTGAGTTCGCTGGTGCAGGTTTTCATTTACTACTCGGCCATCGCTCCGTTCATCGCGTTCACATCGCTGCTGCAGGGTTTCGACCTTCCCCTGGTGATCCTGCTTTTGACTGGCGGTTTGCTGTGGAGCGTTTTCGTTTCGATGGTTGCCATCATGTTGAGCACGCTGGCGAACAGTCGACAATGGCAGGCAATCAACACAATCGGAATGCTCGCCCTGTTGTTGGGACAAATGCTGTTGGCGTTTCTCTCCGGGGGCACGGCGATTTCTGGAAATGTTCCGTTCGACAGCGAAGAATTCTGGTGGGCGATTTGCTGCATGGTGGTCGGGACGTGCAGCTATCTGGTGCTTGCCCAACAGATTGCCGTTTCGAGGTTGACGTTTGAGTCGGGAAATCGAAGTTCCGGCATTCGAATTGTTTCGTCGATCCAGTTCTGGCTGGTCTGGGTTGGGGTTTTCGGCTACGGATGCTGGTACGGCGCAACTTCTATCGACGATGAGGTGATCTTTGCGCTGGCCATGATGTCGACCATTCACTGGGTCATCGCCGGCCTGATATTCAGCACCGAATCAGAAGACATTTCGCGCCGCGTTCGACGCTGCGTTCCTCAATCGAGAAATCGTCGACTGCTGTATTCGGTATGGCTGCCGGGCGGTCGTCGCGGGCTGTTGCTGTTAACTCTTCATCTGGCGGCTCTGGTGGCCATCGCCCGACTTCCGCTGTGGCCACAGTGGGTCAGCGACGTGCTGATGCCGCTGCCTGTCTGGGATGAGTGGGTCAGCAACGCCGTTACGGCGATGGCGCTTTACGCTTTTATCTACGTCGGGTTTGGTTCAGCGGTCGGACGATTGGGCCAGTTGGTTACTCCCGAATTCAGGCCAGCTCACGCACGTGTTTTGACCCTGCTGCTGGCAGCACTGGCCATGATCGCTCCCTACCTGCCGACCCTGTTTGGTATCACAAGACGGTTTGATCGTCAGTCTCTCGTCCAGGTGACAAATCCATTCTGGACTGTCGATAGAATCTGCTCGTCACACTCGGATACTCCACTCTTCATCGTTGTTCTCAGCGGTGCCGCCGCAATTGTGCTGGTATTCAACCTGAAGGCACTGTTCGCCGGAGTGTCAGATGTGCTCACCTGGCAGTCGGTGACCGCTTCAGGGTCACCGATGACGAATACTGAGTCGACCGATGCGGCTTTCCCTGGGTAGAACGTTGCCTTGGTTAGAACGCTTGCCGCGATAGCTCTCCCAGGAATGAATGGCCAGGCCGCCGTAGGAACGGTACCGGGCGAATGTTTGCTCGGCGAAGCCGGTCTCTTCGATGAACGAAGCGATCGAGTCATCAGCGAATGTTACTTTCGAAGGCATCAGCCGAGTCGTTACGAACCCGCTGAACGAGACTCCGGCGGCGGAGTCCTGGACCGGTCTGAGTGACCAGTTGGTCCACTCGGTCGACCACTCAACTTCTTCGCGAGTCGTCGCAAGGAGTTGCTGATCACCGGCCCCACCGGAGTAGTGACCGAACTCTCTGGCAAGAATTCTGATCGCTGCTTCGGTGTTTTGAATTTGCTCGGAGGTCGCGTCTGTTGGTGGAAGCTCGACGCCGACATGAACCTGGCCGGCGGCGTGCAGCCGATAAAGCCGCAAACCATGCAGCCGGCTGAGGCCGGCCAGATGTCGAGCTCGATCTGTAAGAGCGGCGTCAAATTCCAATTCCGGCAGCCCCAACGCAAACCAGACGGGCTGCGGTTCGTAGCGAAATGTTTCAACGCCCATAAAAACGGACGCGTGAGCCGCCTTGTCGCCGTACTTCAGAATGTCGAGGCCGTGAGCCAGCATTCCGTCCGCTCCGTCGGCCTGGTCGCGATAATTCATGATGCCGACGTTGTCGAGATGGTCGATGCAGTGAAATGTTGCCGCCTTGCGCGATCCCTGAAACGTTACCACTCCGGCTGCTTCTTCGGATTCAGCATCAAGAGCGTTCCACCAGAACGGGACGTCGACGCCAAACGTGAGCCCGGCTTCTCGAGCTTTGTGCTGGCACTCAAGATTCAGAGTCAGCAGATCGTGAAGGATTTCTTCCCGCAAAGCGGCGTTGCCCCAGCCGAGCAGTAAGTAGGGCTCATTATCGAAGTGAACTCCGTCGAAGCGTTCTTCGGGTTTGCTGATCGAGTTGAACTCAGCCACTGCGTCGACCACAGCCAGCGGGATTGAATGGCCGCTTTGAATGGCGAATTCAGGACTGCCATCGAGTGCGTGGATATTGATTCCGTGGTTGTGAGCTTTCCGGATGAACGCTCGAAGATGATCCACACTCTGAATTCGCGCCGATGTTGGACGTGCCGAAACTGAACCAATGGATTCGACTTTGTAAGGAAGCTGCATCCAGAGATGAGCGATCCGATCTGCGCGACAGGCTTCCAGCAAACGGTCGGTCTCGCGCGAGTCTCGAATGATGGCGTCGGTCGTCCAGACCCACATCGCGCGGTATGGCAACTGCTGGACTGACGGGGCCGCAAGGGCTGATGGTTCCGGTGTTGCCGCCTCAGCCGTTTGCTTCAGACAAAGGTCATCGATCCAGAGCGTGAAGTTTCCCGGACTTTGAAATTCGAATGACAAGGCGCCGAGCCGCTTGAGGTCGATCCGTTGAACATCGGCCAGGGGAATGACCACTTCCCGCCAGTTCTCAGAGACGCCGTCCTCGGCCCAGCGTGACAACGGGCCGATCGTGACGGCATCTTCCTTGCGAATCCATTTTTCATCGGCAACTCGGACATTGACACCAGTGAGTGGCGAATCCGTTTTGAACCGAAACGTGAGATACTTCCAGCTCGACGCATCGACGAACTCAGGCTGAGCATCGCGGAAGTTATGAAGGTGAATCCACGCGCCGCAGTAGCCTGCTTCCGCACGTTCAGCGAGAACTCGGAAGCAGTGTCCCGGCGAGTTTTCGTGCCGAACACGTCGGCAGACTGAAGTCGATGGAGACTTTGAGAATCCGTTTCGATAACCACCGACGTCGTTCTGCAGATTCTCGAAGTCGTCGAGAACCTGCACGTCGTCGGCTTTCGTTATCTGCGGAGCAATCGTCGCCGCAATCAGTGCCGCGCAGGGCAGCAACGTAAATAGGCAACGCATTGCAGAGTCTCGCATTGTTGACAGGCGGGGGCGCTCTTAACGCAGGGTCAGAGCCTTTGGGCTGGTCGCCTGAGTTTCGGTATTCGCTTTGGATGGCGCTTCGCGGAACGTCACGACGGCTTCTTTCGAGACATCTTCTCCTTCAGGAAGCTTACGGATGATGGTCCCGACTTTCAGTTTCGCGGCGGCTTCCCTGGAAGGAAGAGCGAGGACGATGACGCGGAACCGTTGCCCCTGTTTCGTCTGGCTGTTTCCGAAGACAACCTTCAGCGAGAACTCGCCTTCATCGCTCAACTCCGGAGCCTTCTGCACGTACCAGACACTTTCGGCGGCCAGTGGGCGAACCAGCAGAACAGGATGATACGCTTTCTGGATGCGGCCTTTGACTTCGGTGACACGGGCAACGTCGGAACCGTTTCCGGGAGATGTAATTTCGGCAAGGCGAGGTTGCTCTTCGGGTTCTTCCGAGCCAGCTCGGATGATTCCAACGGGCGGAGTTCCAGATTTTACAAGAGTGATCAGCAACTGATCAGACTTCGGAACGTTCGGCAGATCCTTGATGGTCTGGCCCGTGGCGTACGCTTCTTTCGAACGGTCAAGCAGAATGGCGATGACTCCGAATTTTGTGCCAGGCAAA
>JBLFXD010000084.1:0-12779 GCA_047611045.1 Planctomycetaceae bacterium
GAACGGGCAATTTTCGGTAACCCGCAGACGCTGACTATCAATTCGGTCGCTTCGCATCAGTCGATTGTGATAATTGCCCGATCAATCGCTGATGCTCGATGTTCTCGATCGATTTCCGAATTCGGGAAGTGTTGACGTGCTCACGGAATCGGTCACGATTTCCCGACCAGAATACGACCGTGTCAGCCGTCAACGAGTGTCAACAGCGGCAGGGTGACTGTTATTCGAGACTTGAGCTTCAGGAGCGGATGCAATGCATGGGATTTCCACGTTCACGTTGGCGGCTGTTGTCACGGTCATCCTGCCAGCATTCGAAGTTCATGCACAATCGACCACACACGGCAGTGCATCGGGTGGATCCGGTCCAGCCGCTCAAGGATCCGGCAATGCAACAGCCCAGCCGGTTCCGGACAACACGTTCGAAGGTCGATTCTGGCGATACCTCACAAATTCGCCATTTCGGTATGACGAGTGGGCTCCCTTCGCTGGTCGAACCGACGCCGCCTATAAAGGACAAAGCCCCCACGGTGCGTATGTCAAAGTGATCGCCAACAAGATGGCTCGGCAGAATCCGAAGCAACTTCCGTACGGATCAATCCTTCTCAAAGAGAACTACGCGGCCGACAGCAAAACGCTCCTCGCAATTACGGTCATGTATCGAACCCGCGGTGCGAACGGCCAGCCGTGGGATCCTGAGAATCGTGACTGGTACTACGTGAAGTACGCGCCCTCCGGTCAGGTCGCGACTTCGCCGCCCGAGATGGGATCAAAGCGGCTCGCTGGTCGAGTACAGTCGTGCATCGACTGCCACAGCGGCGCCGGAGCAAAGGACTTTGTCTTTCTGAACGACGATCTGAAATAGTCTTCTGTCCGCCATTCAAGTCCTTGCGGCCGCTAACCCGTCGAGGCAATCGTCGTCAGTACAAGCCCGCCCAAACGGAACAGTCGACATTGACTGTCGGTGCCTGTCCGCGACATCCGTTGCCTCTTTGCAACACCCCTTTCCCGATGCGTGACACACCGGACCAGGCGGAATTTTTCCGGCCTCAAAATGTGGATTCGACGGCTATGTTCGGAATCCCTCTTTCCAATCCGGCCTAGGTTAGCCCTGTACTGCGGCAGCTACCCGGTGGGGCGACCAGCAGATCGCCGTTAACGACGATCTGTTTTACCTCACCGGACCTCGCTGTTCAGGTCGCAACGATTGGGAAAATCCTGCGCCCCGAATGGCTTGTCCGCAATTTGACTCTGCATCTTTGAGGCATATAGTCGATCGTCGTGGAGTGAGGGCCTTGAGCCTTGAGACAATTGTCAGCTCCACTTCGATTTTGCCGGAAATTCGGTTTGAAGATCGGTAAACTCTGCAGGCGGACGGTGGGCACTGTCGCTGCGGGGTGATCTTCGAAAATCACCTGGGGGGGAACATGAATCTGGGACGGGCAACTCGAAAACTACATCAATTGACTCTGCTTCTTGGCCTTTTTGTCTTCAGCACTTCAGCAGCCAATGCTGAGCCGCCGCTTCCACTCGACCTCGACGACAGCCGCAGCGCGATGTCGATCGGCGAAGAAATGGAACGCTCCGGCCAGTGGCTCGAAGCCGTTCGACACTACGAACGTGCTCTTGAGCGATGGCCCAACGACGAAGACCTCAAGTACGGACGACGCCGGGCGCGAGTCCACTTCCGCGTCGAACGTCGCTACTCGGACAACAGTTTCCGAAGCTCGTTGCTCGGGTTTTCGCAGGACCAGGCGTTGGACCTGTACGACGAAACCGCTGGCCGAATTCGGAACAGCTTCGTCGACCCGCTGAGTCAGCTTTCGATCGTGGCTCACGGAACCGAGAGCCTCTACATCGCACTGGCGAATCCGAAATTCGTTGAATCGAATCTTCCACCCGCGATCACTGACTCCGAGAAGCAAGCTCGTCGCGAGAGCATTCAGAAGTTCCGCCGCCTGCTTCGCGATCAGTACTGGAACAAGCAGGTCTACAACTCGCAGCACGCTCGCTCGGTCATCGTCGAAGTGGCGAGACACGCCAGCTCGTCTCTGAAGATTGATCCAGCAGCCGTCGTCATGGAGTACGTCTTCGGCGGGTGCAACGCCCTGGATGATTACAGCGGATTCCTGACAGCCGATCGTTTGTCAGACCTTTACAGCAACATCGATGGCGAATTCGTCGGACTTGGCGTCGAGATGAAGGAAGAAAAAGACCTGGGCATGTTGCTGGTCAATGTTCTTCCGGAAAGCCCGGCCTCAATCGGCGGACTCCGCAAGGGCGACCGCATCACCTGGATTGACGGAAAAGACATCCGCAGCTCGTCAATCGACGAAGCGGCTTCACTGATGCGAGGTCAGACCGGCAGCCGAGTGAAACTGAAGATTCACCGTCAGGCTGAGAACCGTGACTGGGAAGCGGTGTTGATCCGCCGAGCGGTCACTGTCAAAAGTATTCCCGTCGCCGAAATCGTCGATGGAGACTACAAGATCGGGTACATCGAACTCGCAGGATTCCAGAAGACGACGGCCGCAGAAATGGACGCTGCACTGGGAAAACTCAGCAAAAGCGGCATGAAAGCTCTCGTCCTGGACGTCCGGGGAAATCCGGGCGGACTGCTGACCGCAGCGGTGGCCGTGCTCGACCGATTCATTGATGAAGGCGTTCTTGTCTCCACCAAAGGTCGTTCGGGAGACCAGAACTGGACTTACCGAGCTCATCGCCCAGGCACGTTCGACATGCCGCTCGTTCTTCTGACGGATGGCGACAGTGCGAGTGCCAGCGAAATTGTCGCTGGAGCTGTCCGCGATCACGGGCGAGGCACGATCGTCGGCCGCAAGACGTACGGAAAGTGGTCTGTTCAGAGCATCTTCAACATCGGTCGGGAAACTGGCCTGCGACTTACCACAGCCAAGTTCTACTCACCGGACGGACTCAACCATAGCAAAGTCGGAGTTGACCCGGACGTGCTTGTCGAAGAACCGATTGAGCACAACGTCGCATGGCGAGGCAACAACGCTGACGATGAACGAGACATCGATCTCGAACGAGCGATCGAAATCCTGAAGAACAAAGTGAAGCGTTTCTAAGACCGCTTCGCAACGTGACATCTCAATGTCCTTCAGCGCATTTCGAAGGATTCGGCTTCAGGCGAAATGAGGATTCGTTGTCGCTTCCCTGGGTCACTGAATTCAAGGCTGACGACGATGGCAACTCGGTTCGCAACGGATTTGCGAACCCCCGACATGGTGGATGCGGCGGCCGGTATGCCGGCTGAGAAAGCTGCACCACGTAAAACGAAAATCCCCCGAAAAAGAGTGTTTCCGAGGGCTAAGGACAAGCAATGATGCACTGTCCAGTAGGGCCAGCAGGACTCGAACCTGCAACCAACGAATTATGAGTTCGCTGCTCTAACCGATTGAGCTATGGCCCCAAAGTGCTTTGTGGAAATGGGTTATGGTGTGCTACCAGTCGCCGAGGCGTGCATGAGTCGTACGGTTTTGGGACTTCAATCGGCGAAGCCTGCTGGCTGACTTCCCTGATGCGGGATTTGTAAGTGCTGCAAGCATCAATTTCATCCCTGAAAGAAGTCTTCGAAAAGAGAATCCGTCTAACTGCTCGACAAGATGTCCGGCCTATTCCGATAGTTCGCTGAGCAGAATTTTTCGGTAGGTGATGCCGCCGGCGAAGCCGTCGAGGCAGACGAGGCCCTGGTCAGGGACCGTTTCTTTCGTGGCTTGGGTTTCGAGCACTTTCTTGTCGTTGATGGTCACCGTGACTTTCTTGTCGACGACTTTGATTTCGAGCGTGTTCCATTCTCCGGTTGGCTTCACTGCGTTTTCGCTCGGGCCGTCTTCGCCAAAGATTGAACCGGACGAGTACTGGTCCGCTCCTTTGCCGGAATCATTCGACAGGTGGATCTTGTGAGCCAGGTCAACCAGTTCTCCTCGGCCAGGATAGTGGAAAAATACGCCGCCCTGTGCGGTCAGAGTGTCGAGCGTTTTCCATTCCAGACTCAGTTCGAAGTTGCGGTACTCCTTCTGTGATGCGAGCAGTGAGTCGTTGGCGCGGTCGTTATCAGCTTCGTAAGAGTTGCCTTCGATCTTCCACTTGCGAGGCCCGACGGATCGCCACTTCACGTACCCGTACAGCTCTTCTTCCAGTTTCTGAGCTTCCGCTGCGACGGGTGTTCCGGCAGCCAGTGCCTTTGTTTCTTTCAGAAATCCGACACCTTTGCCGAAGTTCGTCCGCTCCAGCTCGGCGAGTGCCTGTGCGAGTTTTCGTTTGGCGATTCGTTCGCGGAACGTCGCTGCCAGCTCGGTGCAGCGTTCGAAGCGTTGATCGCGAGCGCGTTCGAGCGTTTTGGAGTCGTAAGCCAGCAGAACTCCGTAACGGTAGTTTGCCGGCTCGTCTTCTTTCTCAACGCCGGTGTCGAAGATTCCTGATAACTCCGTCGAGGAAAGCTCCGTCAGTTTCCTGCGGATTTCTGTGTCACCGCGTTTGCCAATCAGTTCGCCGTTTTCGAAGCCGGTGACTTCCAGTCGCAGAGTCCCGATCCGAACCACGTCGCCAGCCTTAATTTCGGCTGCCGTTTCGTCGAGGTCACTCCAGAAGCTGCGAATGGCCTGAAAATCTTCTTCGTCCCAGGCAAGCTGCTCGGAGAAAGATTGCAGTTCAGGATTCGCCTTCGCATTACGAAGCAGGGCTTCCGCTTCGTCGTACTGCCGAGCGTCCAACAGCGTTGTGAAAACAGTGCGGAGCGACGTGTAAGGCAACGGAAGACTTCGAGGATCGACGGGTTTTGGTTTTGGCTTCTCCGGGACGATCATCTCGTTCGGGTCGGGCTCTGCCGAGGCGACCACGACGACACGTTTCGGCGGAATCGACTTGCCTCGCGGCACGACACCCCATTGTGGTCCGTCGGCAAGGCGAACCATGAAAAGATCGCCGCTGCTCGTCGGGTCGTCGCAGTAGAACATCCATTGCTCGTCGCTGCTGACGAAGAACTGGCGGTGCTTCTTGCTGTGAACAAAATCTGGCAGGTCCAGGTCAGCGATGACGGCGTCTTCGATGAACGCTTTACTCGTCGCCGTTCGCCGATAACGAGTGAGCGTTTTTCCATCAAACGTGTATTGCCGCAGGCCGTCTCGCGACATGCACGGGTGCGTTCCGGCGAGTTTCACCTTAAGCGTTTTACCAAAGACGTCAGTTCTTCTTTCCCGACTGGAAGTCAGCGTTCGGACTTCTCCGTCTTTGGTTTCTTCGACCCAGTACAACCGCAATCCGTTCCCAAGAATCTGCGACGACGTCCACGTCGGGGCGAGGCTTTTGCTGTGTCGAAGCGCGTCTTTTCCGTCGAAGCCGGCCAGTGGGTTAGCTCGTGCCAGAGCCATCAGTCGAGCTTTCTCGGGCACCGCATAAACAATGTAGAGCGAGTCGTCGGTGATGCTCGGCGTGGCCGGCAGATCGGCGCTGCGGCTGACGATTCGAGGCTCGTCGAAATCGTGAAACGGCGTCAGTCTTGAAGCGACATAAAGTCCTCGACCGTCTTCGCGATCACCAGCAAACCAGATCGACAAGCGGTCCGGGGTGACGTACGGATCGATTTCCGGCCGACTGGAATTCAGACTCGACAGTGCAATGGGCTCACCGACTTTGGCATTCAAGTGAGGTGCCTTGAGAATGTCGCTGCCACCCCCGGTCGCGTCGTTCGATGGTTCCAGCGTGATCTCGCTGTCGTCGCCGACGTCGACGAGTCGGGAAAGGTCAAACGCTCCGTCGCGAAAAACAGTGATCGTGCGAGCTCCCTGCTCGGCCGTCACCGCGCACGGCGTCGTGACGAAACCGCCGTTGGCATCGCGGACTGGCTCGCCGTCGACCATGACCGCAAAGCCGGGTTCCGGCGTGTAGACGCGAACGATCCCCGTCGGAAAACTCGGCGGTGATAACTTCGGAGTGGTTGTGGCAGCGTTTGTGGCCGGTGCTTGAGAGTGCTCATCCGGATCCGATTGGGCGATGTCCGAACCATCGCCGTCGGAAAACAACATTGGAACGATGATCACCAGAATCAACAGGCCAACCACCCCGCCGCCGACCATTGCGAGCCGTTTGGGAGGCTGAGCCTTCGCGGTCTCGATCCATTCTTGAGCAAGGACGACAAGCTTCGATGATTCAGTGACTTCGCTGTCGTCTCCATCTTCGACAGCGTCGTCGTTCTCAGTGTTGACCTCGTCGGAATCGCGTCCTTGAGTATCCGTTTCCGATGTGCTCTTTCCGCTCGCCGATTTCCGACGAGGAAAATATCCGGCGACGGCGAAGAGTCGGCCTTCGTCGTCCTGGTAATCGCTGACGAGCAACCGCTTCGGATCGAAACTCGCGGCCTGATCACGGCACCACTTCTTGACGACCGTGGCGACTGACTTACGAAACGCAGCTTTGTCGTCGGCTTGCCACTCATCGGCAGCTTCTATGACCGTCTCCGCCTTTGAGAATTTCAGCGACTGGTGCTCGCCCCGAAACTCTGCCGCCAGCGACTCGGCCTGCGCGGAAGGATCGAAGCCCGACCCCAATACAAACAGGACCTGACACGTTCGAGAACGGCGTGAAGAACCGTCCGAAGGATTGCCATTGGCATCAGGATTGCCCGATTCAGCAGGCATGAGAATTCGGCTCCGGGTTAAGTAAGTGCACAGTTCTCGATGTCAGAACGCATGGCGCAACGCCACTGATTTCTCAATCTTCTCAAAATATGGCCACAGAGTTCACAGAGGCCTCAGAGGATTTGCCGCAAGATTTCTCCGTGTCCTCTGTGAACTCTGTGGCTCATTCATTCCGCACGTTTTGGATTCACATTGTCTGATTGTGAATTTAGCCACCGCTGACGGGTGGGAAACAACTGATCGACTGCGATTCGTCGAGTGTTGCGGTGTCGTTGGCATAGTCCGTCCCAATCGCGACGTGCAGGTTTGAAATGACCGGATCGAGGATTGGAAACTGCTCGCGGAGCGCCGATCGCAAATCGCCAACAGTGGCGCTATCGGAAACTTCGACGGCAATCGTTTCCGAACCGGCGAGGTCTTTGGCACGGGCGAACAATCGAATGTTTAACAACATAGCAGACACATTACTCAATGAAGATTCTGTGGCGTAGTTTTCGGCAGGGAGTGACGAGGTGCACTCCGCAAAGTTTCTGGTGGACGACCCTTAATCTGCGGGACGCTTACGAAGAGCATTGTTCGAAGTTCACCGCCGACATTGCAAGTTTCAAGTCACGACCGAATAGTTCGAATTCTTGAACCAGCCGCGAATGTCGTGATTGCTCTCGGAGTTGAAGCGAAAAGCGCTGTCCACGGATCGGTCGTAGTTGGCTCATCCAAGGAGATCACCGTCAGGTCGGCTCGCTTTCCTTTAGTGATTGTCCCCGTTTCGTTTTCCTGGCCGAGTGCCCTTGCTCCCTGCCGCGTGCCAGCGTCCAGGATCTGAGGGAGCCTCGTCGTTTCGGTTTGTTGGGCCAGAAACTGCAGCTCGGACCAGAGTGAGTAGTCCGGGTTCGACGACCGCCCGTCAGTGCCGATGCAGACGGAAGCTCCGGCGTCGAGGAGCCGTTCCCACGGATGATCAACGTGGCCGAAGAACGCATGAGTTCGCGGGCAAAAGGCCGTGGCGATGCTGGGAGTGGCGGCGAGGAAATCGATCTCGTCGTCAGCGAGATAGTTTCCGTGAGCGATCAACGCATGAGGCAGTCTGGCAAGCGGCCGCAGATAATCCATCGGCCGCGTGCCCTTCGGAATGGTGCCTTCTCGCCACAGGTCGAAGCGGGTCAGCATTTCGAAAAACTCGCCGGTTCCCGATTTGAGCAGTTCGAGTTCGGCTTGTGTTTCCGCCAGGTGAATGCAAAGCGGCACGTTTTCGGCGTGTGCGAGATCAACCAGTTTGTGGAACAGGTCGGGGCAGACGCTGTACGGAGCGTGCGGACTGATGGCCGGAACCAGACCGCCCTGCCCTGCCCCGTCGGCTGCTCGGCAATCAGTGATGTGCTGCTTTGCGAGCTCAAGTTGTGGGGCCACCTGGTCTGGCAAAAGCCCGATCAACTCGCGGAAGGCGACGATCAACGCGCCGTCATCGGGAACGCAATCCGGCGACCAGTCGCCGGTGACGATGTCGCCGACCATGCTCGAGCCTGACCGCACCGCTTCGTGGATGCCGGCTTTGATGTACTCGTTCAGCGAGCCCGAGCGTTCGCGGCGATGAGCCAGCAGTCGACCGATCCAATCGGTAAACGGCAGCGACGGTTCGATCGGTGATTCGAGGCTGCTGAATTCAAGGTGAGCGTGGGCGTTCACCAGGCCGGGGATGATCGCGACGTTCCCCAGGTCAACCGTTTCGGAATCCGGTTGACCGATAAACGGCTCGACGGCCGAAATGATTCCGTCAACGAATTCCACGATGCCGCGTTCGATCGGCGGCTGATCGACGGGGAAGATCCAGCGTGCGAGCAGTCGAGTCATGACGGCTCCGCAACTTTGGTCTGCTCGTTGTCAATCGGGTCGTCGTCGTTCCAGATGGCGTGAGGGTCGAAGCTCATCGACGCAACCATGCTCAATGCTACGCACAATACGAACGCGATGACCGCCGGTCCGAAGTGGAACTCGACGAGGCTTCCGAGTTTCACAAGCATGACCAGAAACGCCAGCAGCATGACATCCATCATGCTCCACTTTCCGGCGTGCTCCATGATTCGGTAAGTCAGCGATCGGAACCGGCGATGCGACAGCCGCAGCAGGCTCAATTCAAGCAGCATGACGATCTTGGCCAGCGGAAACACGATCGAGAAAATCAGGACGATCGCGCCGACGAACCAGCTTCCGTGCGAGAACAGCTCGATGATTCCCGTCAGGACGCTGGAAGCCGATCGATGCCCGAGCTTTTCCACCTGCAGAATCGGCAGCAGAATCGCCGGCCAGAACAGAAAGAACGCACCCAACGCCGCTGCTGCCGTTCGGGCCGCCGCTTTCTCACTCGATCCGGGTTTGAAAATGACCGATTCACAACGCGTACACGCAGCGACGTCACCGGAATGGACTTCCGGGATTGCGTGAATCATGCCGCAGCAGTGGCAGGCTTTAAGATGGGGCATCTTCGAGGAAAGCTCGACATTCGCGGAGCAGGAAACGATTTCAGCAGTACGAAGCATAAACGCTGGTGGGCGACTTCGGGAACGGCCAACGGCAGGACAGAAGATGTTCTCGCGCCGCGATGACTGCTCTACACTTCCAACCGAAAAGGAAATCGAACAACTCCGGAAGGGACTCACGAATGCTGCATACGGTGGTGATGGCGGGCGGAAGCGGGACGCGATTCTGGCCAGTGAGCCGCAAGGAATTGCCCAAACAGTTTCTCACGCTGTTTGGCGAGCAGTCGCTGATTCAGCAGGCGGTGCGGCGGTGTGCGGAGCTTTCATCAGCCGATGCAACGTGGATTGTCACGAACGCTGCCCACGCCGTCGAAACCGGCCGTCAGCTTCCGGAACTTTCTGCCGACCATATTCTGATTGAACCGTGTGGCCGAAATACCGCACCGTGCATCGCGATCGCAGCGGCTCGACTGCTGGCTGACGATCCGGACGCGATCATGCTGGTGACGCCGGCTGACCACGTCATCACTCCAAACGAAGCCTTCGTCGCTGCCGTTCAACGAGCGATGGACACGGTTCAGAAAGATGCTTCTCGCCTGTGCCTGTTCGGGATCCTGCCTGATCGACCGGCGACAGGCTACGGCTACATCGAGCAGGGCGACGAACTGCCGGATGGCGATCGCGTTTTCGACGTCGCTCGATTCCGCGAGAAGCCGAACCTGGAAACCGCTCAGCAGTTCCTGGACGCCGGCAACTTTCTCTGGAACAGCGGCATCTTCGTCTGGCGAGCGGACACGATCCTGGCAGCTCTGAAACAGCACAGCCCTGGCGTGACCGACGTTCTCGACCGCTTCCAAGAACACGCCGGCACGGAAGAATGGTCTCCGGCTCTTGAACGAGAATTTGCGAACATGCCGTCAATCTCGATCGACTACGCCGTGCTGGAGCATTCTCAAAACGTCTGCGTACTCGAAGCACCGTTCACCTGGGACGACGTCGGCAGCTGGTCGGCACTGGCTCGCGTGCATGATCAGGACGAAAACTGCAATACGGTGCTCGGCCGGCACATCGGCGTCGACACGAAGAACTCCACGATTTTCTCGTCAGGCGACCACCTGATCACGACAATCGGGTTGGACGATTGCGTGGTCGTTCACACGGAGCGGTCTACACTTGTTGCAAAGCTCGACGACGAAGCTCAGATCAAGGAACTGCTGGCAGCGTTGGAAGCCGCCGACCTTGGCGAGTTTCTTTAAGTTCATTGAACACTGCCTGAGCGTGCCGTCAGCACTTTCCGATTTCACGCAAAGGAGCCACGACGCAAAGAGGAGACCTATAGAACTTTGCGGCTTGGCGCCTTTGTGTGAGTCTTTTTCGAGTATCGTTCGATGGTGCCACTCTGATGCCGATCTTCGAAAAGTCGACCGAACTGCTCGTCTCGGCCGAAGAGGCGTTTGCCTGGCATTGTCGCCCCGGAGCGTTCCTCAGACTCGCTCCGCCGTGGGAATCGATCGAGCTGCTTTCGTCGGACGGTGTGTCAGACCGTTCGCGTGCGACGATCAGAATGAAGCTTGGGCCTTTCGCGATGAAATGGGTCGCCGAGCATCACGACATTATCCCCGGTCGGCAGTTTCAGGATTTGCAGATCTCAGGACCGTTTGCAGAATGGGACCACACTCACGTGATGGAACCATCGTCGGCTGACCGATGCATCCTGACTGACCGGATCGAGTATCGAGCACCGTTCGGATTTCTCGGACAATTCTTCGGCGGCAGGTTAATTCGCAACCAGCTTCAACGGACTTTCCAGTACAGACACACGCTGACAGCCAGCGATTTGAAGTTTCACTCGGCTTACTCAGAGGAACCCGCTATGAAGATTGCCATCGGAGGTTCAACAGGTCTGGTCGGTTCATCATTGGTTTCATTTCTGACGACCGGCGGTCACGACGTTGCGAGGCTGTATCGAAGCGGACCGTCGCTTAATGACAGCACATCCAACGTGGTCTGGGATCCGGCGAAAGGAACGATCGACGCCGCAGCGTTGGAAGGAATGGATGCGGTCGTCCATCTCGGCGGACACAACATTGCTCACGGTCGCTGGACCGACGGCATGAAACGTCTCATTCGGGACAGCCGAGTCAACAGCACGACGCTCCTGGCGAAAACGCTGGCAGGCCTGACGAACCCTCCGAAAGTTTTTGTCTGCGCGTCGGCGATCGGTTTCTACGGCGACCGCGGACAGGACGTCATGACCGAGGAAAGCGAACCCGGCCCAAGCTTCCTCAGCGAAACCTGCCGCGATTGGGAAGAAGCAACCGCGGCCGCACGCGATGCCGGAATCCGAGTCGTCAACCTGCGAATCGGAGTCGTCCTGAGCCCCAAAGGCGGAGCCCTTCAGAAGATGTTGCTGCCGTTCAAAATGGGTGGAGGCGGAGTGGTCGGTGACGGCAAGCAATGGATGAGCTGGGTGTGCCTGGACGATCTACCGCAGATCATTCTTCACGCCATTCAGACCGAAACTTTATCCGGACCAGTGAATGCCACCGCGCCGGGAACCGTCGACAATCGCGAGTTCACAAAGACGCTCGGCCGAGTTCTGAAACGCCCAACCATCATCCCGATGCCGGCCTTCGTCGTGAAACTGGCTTTCGGAGAAATGGGCGAAGAACTTCTCCTCGGCAGCACCAAAACGGTCCCCAACCGCCTGCAGGAGTCCGGCTACGAATTCGCATTTCCGGAACTGGAACCCGCGTTCCGACATCTGCTCGGTCGGTGATCTCCGGATCGGTGACCGGCACCGTAGGGCATGTCAAGCTCCGCGCCAGCGTGCCATTTTGAAGCGGCGACGAAGATGGTACGCCGGCGCGGAGCTTGACATACCCTACGAATGATTCGTGGCATCCTGCCCGGTTACGGCTTGCGGACCTGCTCGTACAGGGCGATCACCCATTGGCGGAAGTTGCGGTCGACGGGGTCGAGGTTTTCTTCGCCGAGGATTTCGCAAAGCGTTCGTAAGCCGCTGGGGTCGCTTCCGGCGCGGTCTCTGAACTTGCGATAGAAGAACGGCAGCAGGCCTCGCTCCTGGAGATAGAGGCAGAAGTACCTCGCGTGTGCGTACTCGACAGCCTGTTTTTCTTCTCGGATTTCACGCGACGAGATGAGTGATTCGAGGGTGCCGAGTTTTCGCTTCTGCATCGCACTGAGCAGGTGGTTCAGTCGCCAGTTGGACAGCCCGTTGAGTTGTAGGCCGTCCTCTGAAAAGTCGGCTTCTTCATAGAGCGATGCCAGACCTTCGTCGAACCATTCCGGCATGTTCGGGAAGTCAAAGTGCCCGAGCGCGTGAGCTAACTCGTGAGCGAGCGTGCCTTCACCCGTGCCAATGTTGACGACGATGCGTCGGTCGGTGCGGATGTAGTAGCCGTAGTAGTTCGCTGTGTTTCGCCGGTCGAGTTTCCAGGAGGCGTCGCGGAAGGTTCGCTCGTCCGAGTACAACAGCAAAGTCAGCGGCTCGTCGGGAGCGTTGTCAAAGTAGGCCAGATCGAGCGCCCGTTTTGTCGGAAGAATGGTCTGAGCGTAACAGCGATCGAGTTCTGCTTCGGAAAGGTTGCCGCCGATCACGAACGGTGGCCGGACAATGATCCGGTCT
>JBLFXD010000085.1:0-12768 GCA_047611045.1 Planctomycetaceae bacterium
ACACCGATTGGCGGATCGACATCTAGTGTAGTCTTTGTTGTTGAGATTCTGGCTGCAGATGGACAGCAAACGTTTCGTGATTTAGGCTCCGCGCGTTGTCTTGTGAGTCAGAAGGAGCGTTTGGAATGGTGGAACGGATTCTTAGTATTTCGGGCTTGCGCGGAGTGATTGGGGATGGGCTTGATCCTCAATATCTGGTTCGGTTTGCGTCGGCGCTGGGGACGATGTTTGACTGCGGGACGGTGGTTGTCAGCCGTGATGGACGCTCGACCGGGCCGATGGTTAAGCATGCGGTCATTGCGGCTTTGACAGCGACGGGCTGTAAAGTTGTCGATGCGGGAATCGCGACCACGCCCACCTGCGGAGTGCTGGTCACGCATCTCAATGCGGCTGGCGGCTTGCAGATCACGGCCAGCCATAATCCCGTTCAGTGGAACGGGCTCAAGCCGTTTTCGTCGGATGGGTCAGTCTTCAATCGCGAACTCGGCGAGAGACTGATTGGGCTGATTGAGTCTCAGGAATTCAACTACGTCTCGTGGGATCGACTCGGCGAAGTCGAGACCTGCGAAGACCCGGCCGCTCCGCATATCGAACGCGTACTGAAACTCGTCAATGCCGACGCGATCAAAGCTCGGAAGTTCAAAGTCGTGCTGGACTGCAACCACGGTTCCGGTGCGGTGTCCACTCCGCGATTGCTGCGAGAAGAGCTTGGCTGTGAAGTCGTCGTGTTAGGCGACACGGCTGACGGAAAGTTCGAGCACATTCCCGAACCGACCGAAGCCAATCTCGGCGGCCTTTGCGATGCCGTCCGTGAAGCCGGCGCGGACGCAGGATTCGCTCAGGATCCTGATGCCGATCGGCTCGCCATTGTCGACAACAACGGTCGCTACATCGGCGAAGAATTAACGCTGGCACTGGCCGCCGACCACGTCCTGGCTCGCACGCCGGGCGAGTTCGTCGTGAACGGCTCGACCAGCCGGATCAACGCCGACATCGCCTCAAACCACAACTCGACATTCCATCGCTCAGCCGTCGGCGAGGCAAACGTCACGGCGATGATGAGAGAGAAGGATGCGATCCTGGGCGGAGAAGGCAACGGCGGAGTGATCGAGCCGAAAGTCGGCTACGTGCGCGACAGTTTTGTTTCGATGGCCTACGTGCTGGACGATCTGGCATCGGGAAGTCGAACACTCGCCGAATGGGCGGATTCGCTACCGAGTTACTCGATCATCAAAGACAAGATCACGTGCCCGGCTGACCGTGTCGGAGCCGCCTGCGAAGCATTGCAGACCGCCTACCCGGATGCCGAAGCAACAACCGGCGACGGCCTGCGACTGGACTGGAACGATCGTTGGGTGCAGGTTCGAGCGAGCAACACGGAACCGATCATCCGAATCATTGCCGAAGCTCCGGGCTCGGAAGTCGCCGCAAAGTTATGTGCGGATGCCGTCGCAACAGTGAAGGCGGCTGTTTCGTGATCAGAGACGTAGGGCCGGTTCCTACCGGCCGAATCCGGCAGCATGGCGGTCGGTAGGAACCGGCCCTACGAGAAAACGTCGCGTTGTTCCCGGCCTATCTTTTCTCTCGAATTGTCCTGTTCTGAAATTGTCCGCAGATGGACACAGATAAACTTACCGAGAACAAATTCTGGACGTGCTCAAAACGGAGAATGGGGGAATCTGATGCGTATCGTTGTCGCGGGAGCCACTGTCAGCACACATCAGACTCTGGATGCTTTGATCCGGCATGGTGCGGACGTCGTCGGAGTTCTGCAGTTGCGGGGCGAATCTTCGCACACGGTGACTGCGTTCTCGCCGCTGGATGAACTGGCCGAATCGCACGGTATTCCGTGTGCGACGTTTCGTAATATCAACGATTCTGAGATCGTCGAGCAGGTTTGTCAGTGGCAGCCTGACCTGATGTTTGTGGTCGGGCTTTCGCAGCTGGTTCGCGACGAGATGATGTCGATACCGGCTCGCGGTTGCGTGGGATTTCATCCGACGTTTCTGCCGGCTGGACGAGGCCGGGCTCCGCTGGCGTGGTTGACGCTCGATGCTCAACCGGGAGCGGCAACGTTCTTTCTGATCGACGAAGGAGTCGACTCGGGGCCGATCTTTGTCCAGGAGACTTTCGAAGTCACGCCAGAAGACTACGCATCCGACGTTGGGCACAAACTCGTAGAAGCCACCGGGCGTGCGCTTGATCGTTGGCTGCCCGAACTGCTGACAGGAGTCTGGAATCCGCAGCCTCAGGATGAAATTCTGGCGACTTACAATGGCCGCCGCAGCCTCGACGACGGACTGCTGGACTGGCATCAGGCAAGTGACGAAATTCACTCGCTGATTCGCGCGGCGTCGACACCGCACCCGGGAGCGTATACCTGGTACCAGGGCCGCAAGCTGATCGTGTGGCGTGCCGAATTTGAAAAACATCTTCCGTGGCGAGGTGCCGTCGGGCGAGTTCTGCATCTTGAAGCGGAACGCGGAGCACTGGTCCAAACCGGCGACGGACTGTTGTGGCTGACTCACGTTCAGTTTGCCGAAGAGACCGAGCCGTGCGCAGCGGAGTCCGTTCTCAAAGTCGGAGTCAAACTCGGCTTCGTTGTGCAGGACGAGGTTGCCGCACTGCGAATGCGCGTCGATGACTTTGAGGCAAGGCTCAGCAAGCTGGAAAACCATCAGTAGGGTGTGACCAGCGGGCTGAATGTGGATTGCGGTGTGCCGGCGCGGAGAGTCTTCGAACCACATTCCCGATCTGGAAATACGAAAAGTCGCCCGTGACGGCACACCAGCCGTTTGATTCGCTCCGCTTGTCACACCCTACGAATATCCAGAATTGCGAACTCCAGGTTATGGAAGCTTGGTTGAACCCATCAGGAAGCGGTCGCATTCGCGGGCGGCTTCTCGGCCTTCGTTGATGGCCCAGACGACCAGGCTTTGACCTCGGCGGCAGTCGCCAGAGGCGAAGACGCCTTCGATGCTCGTTGCGTAGTTGCCGTATTCAGCAGCGAAGTTCGATCGGCCGTCGGTGCTGAGTCCCAGTTCTTCGGCGATGACCTGTTCCGGGCCGCTAAATCCAAGAGCCATGAAGATCAGGTCGCAAGGCCATTCCTGTTCGCTGCCTTCGACGACGGTGAACGGTGGGCCGTTTTCTTGAGGCTTGCTCCAGTCGACTCGGACGGTTTTGACGCCGGTCAGATTTCCATCGGCGTCGCCGACGAATTCAGACGTCTGGATCGAGAACTCTCGCGGGTCGCCGGGCAGTTCTTTGCCTTTAACCTGCGAGTAGTCGAACTTCGCCGCCGCTTCTTCGTGGCCATAGTCGACTCGCATGACTCGAGGCCATTGCGGCCACGGGTTGTTCGAGGCTCGCTCATTTGGCGGCTGTGGAACAATCTCAAACGTGACCAGCGACTTGCAGCCGTGTCGAAGTGACGTGCCGATGCAGTCGGTTCCGGTGTCGCCGCCGCCGATCACGATGACGTCTTTGCCGGCCGCGTTAATGTACTGTCCATCTTCGTGCTTCGAGTCCAACAGGCTCTTTGTGTTCTTCGTCAGGAATTCCATCGCGAAATGGATTCCCTTGAGATCTCGACCGGGAGTCTTCGCGAAGAAGTCGTTCGGCTTGGTCGCTCCGACGCAAAGTACGACGGCGGCGAAATCGTCCATCAGTTGCTTGGCGGAGATGTCTTTACCGATTTCGGAGTTCGTCTTGAACGTGACTCCTTCGTTCGTCAGCAGATCGACTCGTCGTTGGACGACCTTCTGCTTGTCGAGCTTCATGTTCGGAATGCCGTACATGAGGAGGCCGCCGATGCGATCGGCACGTTCAAAAACGGTGACCAGATGACCGGCCTTGTTGAGCTGCGCAGCGCATGCCAGTCCGGCGGGGCCGGAGCCAACAACGGCGACTTTCTTACCGGTTCGAAACTCCGGCGCGGAGGACTCGACCCAACCTTCTTCAAAGCCTTTGTCGATGATGTTGCGTTCGATCTGCTTGATCGTGACGGGTGGCTCGTGAATTCCCAGGACGCACGAACCTTCGCACGGAGCGGGACAGACTCGGCCAGTGAACTCCGGGAAATTATTTGTCTTGTGGAGACGATCGAGGGCTTCTCGCCAGTGGCCGCGGTAGACGAGATCGTTCCATTCGGGAATCAGATTCTGAACGGGGCAGCCGGCAGCCATGTTGGCGATCAAGTCGCCGGTATGGCAAAACGGAACTCCGCAATCCATGCAGCGGGATCCCTGGCCCTGCAGTTCTGCGACTGGCAGTTCGAGGTGGAATTCGCCCCAGTCGGCGATCCTTTCGGCAGGATCCCGCTCAGAGTAGGTCTTCCGATCAACGGTCATGAACCCGCGTGGGTCACCCATTGCTTCCGCTCACTTTCTATCAATTGCTCTTACGCTTGCTTCGTTGTTGTTTTTGTCGAGGAAGGGCAGCCAGTCGGGCGATCAGTTTTGACCGCCGGCGGTTGCTGTTTGCTCGGCTGCCTGTTCAGCGGCCAGCTCTGCCATTGCCCGCTTGTAGTCACGAGGCACCACTCGAATGAACTTCGGCAGAGACTCGTCCCAGTTGTCCAGAATGTTGGCTGCGACTGTTGAGCCGGTGTAATTGCCGTGTTTTTCGACCAGTTCTTTCAGTTCGGCAATGTCTTCGTCGGCTTCGACCGGATCGAGATCGACCAGTCCGAGGTTGCAGTTCAGGCGGAAGACTTCTTTGTCCTCGGAGTAGACGTATGCCACTCCGCCGGACATGCCCGCTGCGAAGTTTCGACCAGTTTGACCGAGGACGACGACTCGACCACCAGTCATGTATTCGAGGCCGTGGTCGCCGACTCCTTCGATGACGGCTCGCGCTCCCGAATTGCGAACGCAGAATCGCTCGGCAGCCATCCCTCGGAAGAACGCTTCACCTTCGGTCGCTCCGTAAAGAGCGACGTTGCCGATGATGATGTTCTCTTCGGGCGTGAACGTGGCTTCTTTCGGCGGGTAGATGATGACCCGGCCGCCGGACAGGCCCTTGCCGACATAGTCGTTAGCGTCACCTTCCAGTTCGATGGTGATTCCAGACGCGAGCCATGCTCCGAGGCTCTGACCGGCCGAACCCTTCGCGATAATGTGAATCGTGTCGTCCGGCAGGCCGTGCTCGCCCTGATGCTTCGAGACTTCGTGACTGAGCATGGTCCCGAAAGCTCGGTCAATATTCTGGATGTTCATGTCAAACTGAACCGGAGTGCCTTCGTGGATGGCTGCCCAAGCCTTCTTGATCAGCTCGTTGTCCAGAACCTCTTCCAGTCCGTGATTCTGAGCGATCGTGCAGTAGGTCCCCACGTTTTCGTGTGGCTTCACGGCGGGAGTCAGGATCGGCGTCAGGTCGATGCCCTTTGCCTTCCAGTGATCAACGGCGTCGTCGATTTCGAGTGCTTCAACGTGGCCGACCATTTCGTTGATCGTGCGGAAGCCGAGTTGTGCCATGATTTCGCGAGCCTCTTCAGCCACCATGAACAGGTAGTTGATGACGTGTTCCGGCTTGCCGGCGAACTTCTGGCGAAGTTCCGGATCCTGCGTCGCGATGCCGACCGGGCATGTGTTGAGATGACACTTCCTCATCATGATGCAGCCCATCGTGATGAGCGGGGCGGTCGCGAAACCGAACTCTTCAGCACCCAGTAGAGCGGCAATCACCATGTCGCGACCGGTCTTGATTTGTCCGTCTGTTTCGAGGCGAACTCGGCTTCGCAGGTCGTTCATGACGAGGACCTGGTGAGTCTCGGCAATGCCCAGTTCCCACGGCAGGCCAGCGTTCTTGATACTGGTCAGCGGCGACGCACCCGTTCCACCATCGGCTCCCGCGATCAGAATTTTGTCGGCGTGTCCCTTGGCGACTCCGGCGGCGATCGTGCCGACTCCGACTTCGGAAACCAGCTTCACGCTGACGGCGGCGCTGGGGTTGGCGTTCTTCAGGTCGAAGATCAACTGCGCGAGGTCTTCGATTGAATAAATGTCGTGATGAGGCGGCGGGCTGATCAGACCAACGCCCGGCGTCGAGTGGCGTGTCGCGGCGATGATCTTGTTGACCTTGTGACCGGGCAGCTCTCCGCCTTCGCCCGGCTTGGCTCCCTGAGCAATCTTGATCTGAAGCTCGCTGGCGTTGGTGAGGTACCAGCTTGTCACGCCGAAGCGTCCGGACGCGACCTGCTTAATGTAGGAACGCTTGGAATACTCGTTCGTGCGTCGCTCGGCAGCTTCTTCGTCGAACTGCTTCAGGCTGGTGACGACGGACTCGTGATCTTCCGACAGCGCTTCGTAGGGAACAAAGCGTTGGTAGTCTTCTCCGCCTTCGCCGGTGTTACTCTTGCCGCCCATGACGTTCATGGCGACGGCCAGAGTTTCATGAGCCTCGGCCGAGATCGATCCGTAGCTCATTGCTCCCGTGCAGAATCGCTTGACGATCGCGCTGGCTGGTTCGACTTCTTCCAGCGGCACTGAATCACGCTGCTTGAATTTCAGCAGGCCGCGCAGGAAGCAGGCTTTATTGTTGTGGTCGTTGACCAGGTCGCTGAATCGCTTGTAGGCGTCCTTGTCGCCGTTGCGGGCGGCGTTCTGAATTTCGGAAATCGTGTGAGGATTCCAGGCGTGCGATTCGCCCTCTTTTCGCCACGCAAACTGTCCGTCATTCGGCAGCACCGGCAGCGTTTGAGTTTGCCGCGTTGGAAATCCGATTTCGTGCCGACGGATGCCTTCTTCAGCGAGCACGTCGAAACCGACTCCGGCGATGCGACTGGCAGTTCCGACGAAACACTTTTCGATGATCTCAGAATTCAGGCCGACAGCCTCGAAAATTTGCGCACCTTTGTAAGACGCCAGGGTCGAGATACCCATCTTGCCCATGACCTTGAGCATGCCTTTGGCGACGGCTTTTCGGTACGTGGCGACGATCTTTTCGTCGGTGTACTCTTCTTCGAGCATCCCGTCGATTCGCGACTGCCGGAGCGCTTCGAAGGCGAGGTACGGATTGACGGCGTCGATGCCGTAGCCAGTCAACAGGCACAGGTGATGAACTTCACGAGCTTCGCCTGACTCCAGCACGAGACCGATGCGGGTTCGAAGTTCCTGGCGGACCAGGTCGTGATGAACGGCTCCGGTTACCAGCAATGAGCTGACAGGTACTCGATCGGCACTGATGTTACGGTCGGAGAGAACCACGAGGCTGTAACCATCGTGGATGGCCTGCGTGACCTGGTCGCAAATTCGATCGATGGCCGGCCGAAGACCGGCAGTACCTTCAGCACGCGGGTATGTGATGTCGATGGTCTGCGTTTTCCATTCGCGGTAATCGAGGCCTCGAATTGCTGCCAGTTCTTCGTTCGTCAGAATCGGATGAGGCACGCAAAGTCGGTGTGCCTGGTGAGGGGTCGAGTCGAGCAGGTTGCCTTCCGGTCCGATGTAACATTCGAGCGACATAATGATGTCTTCTCGAATGGAATCGATCGGCGGGTTGGTCACCTGTGCGAAGAGCTGTTTGAAATACTCGTAGGGCAGCCGCGGCTTGTCGGACAGGCAGGCGAGCGCCGCGTCGTTCCCCATCGAACCGATCGGGTCCCGCGATTCCCGCAGCATTGGCATCAGCATGAATTGCATCGTCTCGGATGTGTAGCCGAATGCCTGCATGCGGCGGAGCAGCTCTTTCTCGTCGTAAATTGATGCCGTTTCCTGCTTCGGAAGTTCTTCCAGATGCAGGCTCTGCTCCTTCAGCCAATCCTTGTAGGGACGTTTGGCGGCGACTGAAGATTTCAGTTCTTCGTCGGCGATGATGCGGCCTTCTTCGAAGTCGACCAGGAACATCTTGCCCGGCTGCAGTCGGCCTTTGGTTTTGACGTTGGCAGGATCGACGTCGATGACGCCGACTTCCGAGGCCATGATGACCTTGTCGTCGTGCGTGACGTAAAACCGGCTTGGTCGCAGACCGTTGCGGTCAAGGCAGGCGCCGATGTAATGCCCGTCGGTGAACGAGATCGATGCCGGTCCGTCCCACGGTTCCTGCAGCGCGGAGTGATATTCGTAGAAGGCTCGCTTGTCTTCGGGCATCGAGTGATGGTTCTGCCAGGCTTCCGGCACCATCATCATGACGGCTTCCTGCAACGTTCGGCCGGAGTGGTAGAGCATCTCCAACGCGTTGTCGAAGTTGCCCGAGTCAGAGCATTCGGGTTCGATGATCGGGCAGAGCTTGCGGATGTCGTCGCCCCAAAGGTCGCTTTCCATGACGCCCTGGCGTGCGAACATCCAGTTGGCGTTGCCGCGGAGTGTGTTGATTTCGCCGTTGTGAGCCATGAACCGGCACGGCTGAGCACGGTCCCAGCTGGGGAACGTGTTTGTCGAGAATCGCGAGTGGACCATTGCCAGGTGCGAAATGTAGTCCGGATCCTGCAGGTCTTTGAAGAACGGCGTGACCTGTTCGGGCATCAGCATGCCCTTGTAAATGATGACTTTGGTCGAGAGCGAGCTGACGTAGAACATCAGGTTCTGGTCGAGTTCGCTTTCGACGCGGATCTTGCGGCTGGCGTACTTTCGAATGATGAACAGCTCGCGTTCGAAGGCGGCTGCGTCGAGTCCGTCGGCGGCTTCAATGAAGAGCTGCTCGAAGTTCGGCATGCAGAGCAGGGCGGTGGGGCCGACGTTCGCGCCTTCCGGATCGACGGGGACTTCCCGCCAGCCGATCAGCTTCTGCCCGCGTTCTTCGATGATCGCGTTGACGATCGAACGAACTTCTTCACGCTCGGCGTCGTCGTTCGGCATGAAGACGATGCCGGTTCCGTAGCGGCCGCGTTCCGGCAGGTCGACTCCGAGGTCAGCTTTCGCAACCTTTTCAAGCAATTCGTACGGCAGGCCGGTGAGCATCCCCGCGCCGTCGCCAGTGTTTTCTTCGCAGCCACAGGCGCCACGGTGCGTCATGTGCAGAGCCATGCGATCGGCATCGTCGATAATCTGGCGCGAACGTTCACCTTTGATGTGCGCAACAAAGCCGACGCCGCAGTTTTCCTTCTCGTTCTTCGGATCGTACAGGCCGCGTTTGGCGGGCAGCCGTCCGTTTCGAAGGGCGTCTGTGAAGTACTGCTGATCGGTCGAAATCTGCACCGGATCGGTCATCGAAATACTCTCGCTTTATGACTAAACGTTGCGTCTTGTTTTTCAGTGTCGTTTTGTTTTTCAGTCTCGGGGGAGAATCTCATCCGCGAGACACTCATCCGAGCGACGGGGCAGGGGCTCAGTTAATGAAGAGCCAACCACGTCTAACGCTTCGACAATCAGGTCGGAGCGTTCAGTTTTCGGTCGCGAATCCGTGCGCGACCCTCGCGGGAAGACTGCTGAGTATCCCGCAGAGAATTCAGGTCTTCGTGAAGCAACTCCACGAACCTGTCTGCTGCGTTACTGAGTCTTCGATTCCGCTTATGAATGACACCGAGCGGCCGAAACCACTCGACGTTTTCCAGTTTGATACTGACCAGCGTGCCAGTCTCCACGCTGCGCGACACGGTTGCTTCGGGAAGCAGCGCGACTCCGAGGCCGTCTTCGACCGCCCGTCGGATTTGCTCAACGTTGTCAAATTCGTGAACCACCTTCGGCGAAACTCCCGCCTCACGCAGCCACCGATCGAGCTGATTTCTGACCCGCAGTTCGGACGTAAAGTTCACGAAGTCCTCACCTTGGATCGTCTCAATCGGAGCGGAATCGTAGTCATCAGAGACGCTTTTCGCCAGCGGATGCGCTGGATGGACGATCAGCGAAATTCGCTGTTCCTGCCAGGGAATCGTCGAGAATTCCGACGAATCCTCGGGGAACGACACGAGGCCAATGTCTGCCGAATCTGATCGGATTCGGTCGTAAACCTGATCCGGATGGACATATTCCACGTGAATTTCGACGTCCGGGTAAGCCTCTTCGAAACAATGGACGTACGAGTCCAGCTGCAACAGCCCGACCGAGTAAATCGCCGCCACACGGAGCCGGCCAGCGACGCAACCAGACAGCTGCCGAACCTCGGTCTCCAGTCGCTCAAATCCGGTCAGCAGCTCGCGGCATCCATCGAAATAACGTTGCCCGGCAGGAGTGAGTGCCAGCGGTCGATGGCTGCGATCAATCAGTTCGATTCCGAGCTGCTTTTCAAGGTGTGCAACCGCCTGACTGACGGTCGACTGGGAAACTCCCTGACGGTCAGCCGCCTTCGAAAAGTTGCGACACTCTGCGACTTCGCAGAAGAGTTCGAAATTACGAAACGACATGAGTAGGTTTAATATAAGTGAAGATTAATGATTGCTGGGTGAGTTATTAAGAATCGCAAATGACGATATGGCGGTCGTGACAATTGGTCAAGCATGTGGGCGAGTCCGTCGCGAAAGCGCGATCGTTTCAGGAAACTGGGGGTCGCGAATCCGGCGGTCAGTTCGGTGCGGATTTTAGTGTTCGGAGCAGCGTGTACAGAATTGTCGAACACTTGATTATTGGACATTGGAGGTTCAGACTCGCACTGTGCTGCTTATCGCCGCGCACCTGGGGCAGTGACCAGGACGTTTTGAATGGACCAGACGGGGCTGCAATTAATGCCGGATATCATGATCGAGGTCTGGGACGCGACGGGCAACAAGCGTCAGCAGGTGGAAGTTCCTGTCGATTCGGAAGTGAATCGCGTGATTGCCGTCCTGGTCGACCGCATGACGCTTCCTCGCCATAGCCCCGACGGTCAGATGATGAGTTACAAATTTCATCATAAGGCCAGCGGTCGGCAGCTTCTCGACACGCAGACGCTCGCGGATGCGGGGGTTTCGAACGGCGACATTCTCAGACTGCAGCCAGAGATCACGGCGGGAAGTACGGTCGCCGATTCCGCTCGACATACAGATTTGGGCCGGGCCGGCTCAGGTCGCCGCTATGTCTGACGTGATTCGGCTGTCCGCCGAGGATGAAGAAGACGGTCGGTTCTCCCGCTTCGAGTTGATCAGCTGGTGGGACCAGGACCGGCTGTCGAACGCTCGTGTCGTCGTGATCGGTGCCGGCGCGCTGGGGAACGAGCTGCTGAAGAATCTGGCTCTGCTGGGAGTCGGAAACGTCTTCATCGCGGACCTGGATCGGATCGAGAAGTCGAATCTTTCCCGCTCGATTCTTTATCGCGAATCTGATTGCGGTCGCATGAAGGCCGACGTTGCCGCGGAGCGGGCCAGCGAGATTTACTCCGGGCTTCGTACGCAGTCGTTCGTTGGCAACGTCGTGCATGATCTGGGCCTCGGCCTGTACCGCTGGGCGGACGTGATACTGGGCGGGCTCGACAATCGTGAAGCGCGAGTGTCGATCAACCAGTCGGCCGCGCGTGTCGGTAAGGTCTGGATTGACGGAGCGATCGAGCGGCTGGATGGTGTCGCCCGCGTTTTCGACGCGTCGACCGGGCCGTGTTACGAATGCACGATGAGCGACGTCGACTGGAAAATGCTGGAAGCTCGCCGAAGCTGTGCGCTGTTGACTCGGGAAGAAATGGATCAGGGCAAAGTCCCCACCACACCGACGACCGCTTCAGTCGTGGCCGGCATTCAGACTCAGGAAGCAGTCAAGCTGATTCACGGGATGCAGACGCTGAGCGGCCAGGGTTTCGTTTTCGACGGGATGTGGCATCAGAGTTACGTCGTCAACTATTCGCGACTTGACGACTGTCCGGCTCACGAATCATTCGACGCCGTGGAAGAGCTTCCGCTGAAAGTTGCTGAGACTCGCGTCGGTGATTTCCTCGATCGCGTACGGCGCGACGTGGGACCGCAGGCAGTGATCGAGGTCAACAGCGATCTGCTGGAATCTTTGACCTGCATGTCGTGCGGCAAGACTGAGCCGCTGCACAACTCGCTTGGGAAAGTCACCGAGTCTCAAGGGCGCTGCCCGGATTGCGGCGAAAACAGAACGCCCAACGTCTACCACACCATCAGCAATCAGGCTGCACTTCTTGATTGCACCCTCGCAGAACTGGGAGTGCCGCCGTGGGACATTTTGACCGGTCGCCAGGGGCTCAAGCAGAAGCACTACGAATTCAGCGGGGACCGGGAGCTGGTTCTCGGGTCGCTCGCGAAGCCGCCTGATCAGGACTGACAATCTTCGCTTATCGCAAACAACACACTCGTCATCAACGAAGGCAGGGCAATGACAAAACTCGACGTGACACAGCTCACGAAGGAAAGTTTGTCGTCCGGATCGTTCCCGGCCAGCATGGCAGCTGACTTTCGTTTGTTCTTCCAGCCGGAGGTTCATGCTGAGATTCTCTCGCACGCCGGCGAGGATACATCGTTCGAAATCTGCGGCATTCTGGTTGGCCGCTGGGAGAGCGACAGCGACGGTCCTTATGCCGTAATTACGAACCGCATTCGTTGTGACAATGCCAGCAGCAAGCTCGCCGAGGTGACGTTTACTCACGAATCGTGGGCGCAGATCAACCAGGAAATGGATACGAAGTACAGCGATCTGCGGATCATCGGCTGGTACCACTCGCACCCTGACTTCGGCATTTTCCTTTCCGACAGAGACGTCTTTATTCAGGAGAACTTTTTCTCCGGCGTCGGTCAGGTGGCGTTTGTTGTCGACCCGGTTCGCAAGACGGAAGGTGTTTTCGAGTGGCGTGATGGCAAACCCGAGCTGATGTCGCAGTACTGGGTCGGTGACTCAATCGTCCCCAAAGCCGCTGCAGGAACTGAAGGCGTTGCCGCCGTTCGGCCAGCTCGTGAGACAAGAGCTT
>JBLFXD010000086.1:0-12768 GCA_047611045.1 Planctomycetaceae bacterium
CCAGCCATAACGGCACCACTCGATGGCTTTGTCGACTCGGTTAGCGCTAATGAGGTACTCAACGAACTGAGGGATCGCCGTACGGTCATACTCCACCATGTTGTTCAGGACAGACTCTGCGTAGGCATTAAGCTGCTCTGCTCTCTCTGTATCCGATCCTTGAACCGAGCGTGCTGCTCCTGCTACTCCAGATGCAAGCACTCCGGCAGCTTTAACCCACTCATTCGAATCTAGCCCAGTGAGACGGTCGGTTGTAAGCCTCTGCAGTCGATTCTCGTCTGCTGCTGCCGATCCAGAGAGCAACATCGCAGTTACTGCCCGAGCATCAACATGGTCGATCTCGACGATCGTCTCAAGCACGGAAGGATCGACGACGTCGGAGGACTTTGTAAGAGCAACAATGTCGAGCAGACGCTCCTGAATATCATCTTGCGACTCAACTGCCTGGTGGGCCAGTTTGTATTCACGTCGGGATACGTGCAGCAGTGCGGCGAACAGGCCGCGTGCTCGGGGCGAAAGTTGGGAGTCGTTCTTCGAAAGCAGCTCAGAAAGACTGAATTGTGGCCTCAGCTGATTAACGCCTTCACTTTCAGCATGGTCCGAAGACTCTTTGTTGGCTTTTGCAAGAACCGTTCCCAGTCGCGGTATTGAATTGAGGATTCGAATTCCGTCGGCGTACCGGTTTGAGGCCGCAAGGGAGAAGGCAAGAGACAGTCGAACAAGGCGATTGTTTGGTTCGAATCTCAGAACGCGTTGCCAGGCCTCGACTGCCGCTTCCCACTCGGCAAGTTGCTCGTGGCACGCGGCTTCGAGCCGTCCGACGATGGGGGCAACTGCTGCAGGCTCTACTCCTTCGAGAACGATACTGCGGAGAAGTGTCCCTGCGGTTGCCACGTCACCACGCTGCAAAGTAGCCACTGCGACCAACAGATTCACGTACTTCTCAACAGTCTCCTGAGAACCGTGTGTCGAGCTACGTAACCGGGCGATACTCTCATTTGCGGCGTCAAACTGACTGGATTCAATGAGTTGCCAGGTCAATTGGAAACGAAGGTCTAGATTGTCTGGGACGCGTTCAATGGCCTGTTGAAGCGTATTGATTGACTGTCTTTGTTGGCCTCCGTAAGCCTGAAGCTGGGCCAACGACATGTCAAAAAACACAGATTCCGGCTGCTCTTCGATTTCCGCCAGAAGTGAATTCTGCAATCGAAGCTGAAGATCACCGGCGATTTGCGAGCCATGTTGTCTGGCTTCGCAGGCGGCGATCCGTAGCGAGATTTGCGTTGTTGAAATCAGCTGCCCTGTACTGTCGTCCCAATTATCGATTGCCTCGATCAGTAGTTTGTTGGCTTCTTCGACATGTCCCTGGCCGAGTTGGTACTCCGAAAGTGTTCTGAGCGTCTCAAAGCTACGATCACCGCATTGCTCAAGCCGCTCTATGGCCTGTGCCGATGCGACGTCGCTATCCAGGACAACTTTGTAAAGCACTGCAAGTCGTTGGTTGGCCCCGGCGTGAAGTTCATTGAGCCGAACAGTCAAGCGGTACCGCCTGATCGCGTCGAGGACACGATTGTCGACCTCCGCCGATTTCCCCGCGAGATACATGACTTCAGCGTCCGCCGGGTACCGTTCGGCAAGGATCTGTGAGTGCTTAACGGCGGCTTCAGTTTTTCCCAGTTTCAAAGCGAGAGCAACAAACCGACGTCGCGTGTCATGCTGATAATGGTCGACTTCAAGAATCCGCTCATAGAGTTCGTAGGCGTTCTCCAGTTCGTTGTAGCCCTCGACCAGCGAGTGCGCGCAAGAGGAAAGCGCTTCTAAATCTCGGGGATGGTTCTGCAGATAGAGTTTTAGATGAGCTACGGCTTCATGCCAATTCTCATTTTCCGCCGCAGACAAACCGATCTGCCGGGATCGTTCAACGCTTGCTGCGAACTGCGCTCGATGCGCTAGCACGATCCCGACGCTGCAAGTCACCAGTAAGGTCAAAGTGACCAGTACCAGCCTTCGATTCAAGCGCAGTCGACGATGCTCTGCCATAACTCACCCAGACATACGAATATAAACTACAATTCGCCGTCCGACATGGCAGCCCGCTTGGCTGGAATGCAGACGCGATGACTGCTCGTACAATTAGTCAGTTGACTCTGCGCTCCAGAATCACATTCGCAGTGACGATTCATCGCACTCGGGCTGAATTCCTTTCATGAAGTCCCTTTTCCAGCGATTTGTCACCGGGGCACCATACGCCTGCTCGTGAAGAGTGTCTGAACTGACGCCGACAGGTCATGATGAGAGTGCTGGCATGCGACCCTCGTTGCTACCCGCGAGTCCACGCCTGCCAACGGAAGAGTGACAGAACGTCGATGCGGGGCGCGTCATGTCAAAGGCTATCTACGCCCTGTGACGCTTCTCTACTCCGCCGAGGCTGGAAAACGCTACCGCTGTCTTAGGCACGCTTCTCGGGATCCTGCTGATCCGTTTTCTGCTGCCTGTCTGTTAGGACCTGCTTCCGTTTCTTCCGCTCGTAGTGCCCCCGGAGTTGAAGCCGGCAGGTGTCTGATGGCTGCCGGGCGGGTTTTTCACGACAAGGCGGTGATTTCGTAATGTCGGGCCAGACGTTGGCCTCACAGCTCGATGAACAGCCGACCGCGATCAGGTCGCGCGAGGCCGACGGTCAGACGGAGTAAGTTGGCTATCCGGTCGAACCGCTCGCAACTGCATGAGATCATGGCTCGCCAGAAGCTATGGCGACTGTTGGACCTGCGTTCGTCAATGACGTCTCCGTACGAGTGAGAACTGCTCAGAAATACGCAGTAAAGAACTCCCGCAGCTTCAACCGGCGTGCCACTCGGCAGCGGAAACCTACGTGACTTGAAGGAGTGGCCTGAGGCTGGCTGAGATGGACACATCTCGCGACGCTCGATCAGAGAATCCTGCAGACTGCCACACGCATACTATGCGCCATCCGTCGCGATCGATCGGGTGATGGGCCTCGATTTCCAGCACACGATCCCGGTCGAAACAACGATCAGGCAGATTTGACACTTTGCGGATTCGCGTTTATCAGATCACGCAGCATTGACAGACACGTGACCGTTGCCCAAACGCCACGGCAACCCAGGCCGTTTTCCTCCGACGGGGACAAACGAGACGCCAAAGGTTCCGATTAGGTCACTGCCAATTGGCCAAAACCGTTGGACACCTCTTCCGTGCAAGCCCCAGACGTGACGATCCGACACCTCGCTTTAGTTTCTGATGGGGCAAATCCTCGCTCCGGTGCAGTCCACATCCGTAGCAACCAATCTGATTCATGAGGTCGCCACAATCCACTCTCCGCGCGCGGTCATAATGACAATTCCGCGATTTCATATGTGCATCCGGTTTGCGCGACCGGGTGTAAGAAACATTGACGGATCAGCTTGCTCCGGTTTTGTTGACTGACACGCCGAACGATGGCGTCAACCGCGAACGGGGATGTCAGTTGTTGTGCCGTCGTCTGGATGGCAGGGGTGGTGGCGTCGTGCAACCCAACTTGAGGTCGGACGATCAGAACCGATCACCGGATTCGGTCACAAGATTTATCCACATGAAGATTCTCGGCCGCTGCTGCTCATGAATGCGGCGCAACGAGTCGGCTCGGAGAATCCGGAAGCCCAACTGTTGGCCGATCTGGTTGACGCCGTGGAGAAGGCGGGACACCATCCGTCAACACTCGCTCTCGGCCTCGCGATAATGACTTTGGTGTTAGAAATCCCAAGTCCGAAATCAAGCTCGCTGTTTCTGATTGCAAGATTGGCTGGCGGGCGAATGTCCGCAGTTCGCGTCGAACCAATGCAGCTTTACCAGCAGCGGCTCATCGATAACCGTTTGTAGTACGATGGTGTTCGCTCGTTTTTCTCAGCTACCAGGAAAAACCAATATGACCAGGCAGGCGCATTTTTTTGACCGACGTCAGTTCATTCAAACGACAGCCTTGTCCACAGCGGCACTGGCCCTTGGGACGTCGCAAGCTGCCAGCGCGAAGCCTTCGACGGGGCAGGTTCCAGAACTCGCCAACGCGATTGGGATTGTCTCCGCGTCGGCACATGCTCAGATGACGGAAAAGGCTCAGGGGCGAGCATTCACGCTGCTTGATTTGCCGGGCATTCTACGAAACGAACTCGATCTGAAGGTCGTCGATCTGAACACGTCATCGTTTCCTGACTTCGCCAAAGTTGATCGAGCCTATCTTGATAAGCTGCGAGCGGCCGTCGACGACGCAGGCTGTGTCATGACGAATCTGAAGATGAATCAGCGAGGCATCGACATGAACAGTCCGGACAAGCAGGTTCGCGACAAAGCTTTGCGCGAGTACAAACGGTCGATCGACATCGCGTCACAACTCGGTTGCCGATGGGCTCGACCGTTGCCCGCCAAACCGAAGCCGAACATGGCGATTCATGTCGCGAGCTACCGCGAACTGTGTGACTACGGGGCAGAACGGAAAGTGACGCTGCTTGTCGAGAACTTCGGCTGGATGCAGGCGGATGCTGATTCCGTCGCGAAACTGGTCAAGGCGATCGGCGGTAACGTCGCTGCCGGAGTCGACACCGGAAACTGGGACGGCAACGAGGTTCGCTATCCTGGCCTTGAGAAGTCGTTCCCGCTCGCCGTGACGTGCGACTTTAAGGCTCGCCGGTTCGGACCGAATGGAGAACACAAAGAATACGACCTGCGTCGCTGTTTCGACATTGCCTGGGCCAGCGGTTTCCGTGGACCTTGGGCTCTCGAACACTCGAACCCGGATACGAAGGCACTGCTGGCCGGCTTCGCGAGGTTGCGAGACATGCTTCGTAATTGGACGGCCGAGAATTCGGCTGGCGGCAAGTAACAGGCCCGGTAGAAATATCGAGTGCAAGTCTCTTCACTGTCAAACAATCAACCGTCGAGGCAACATGAGCATCGCATTACAGCCCACATTCCTGTCACGCATCACTTTGACAATTTCCTGCGTGCTCTGTTCTGGTTTCTCGGCCACGCTCGCGACACAGCAGGCTTTCGGAGACGACAACGAGTCGGGGGCTGTTGAGATCGGATCGCGGCGCGAGTTGTTTGTCGATCGCCACATCGTCGGCGAGCTGAATGGGACGTCGCTGAAACTCCACACGCCGCAGCTGATGCCGCCGATTTCGCCGCCGCGACCGCACGGGCACTATGCGACCGTCCTGAGAGCAGACGACAAGTTTCAGTTCTACTACCGAGGCGACACGACGCCGGGCAACCACTGGAAGAAGGGCTGGGAGCAGTATCACGAGGGCGAAGTGACGCTCTACGCAGAGAGTAAAAACGGCATCGATTGGACTCTGCCAAAGCTTGGCCTCTACGACGATCATCCAACCTTTCCAGCGGGCAACGTCGTGCTGATGGGCGAGTTCCTGGTCACTCACAACTTCACGCCGTTCATTGATACGAAACCCGGAGTGCCGCCGGCCGAGCGGTATAAAGCGCTCGGCGGACTGGCGTATCAGCCGCACAAAGAGCACCTGGAAGTTCGCAGCCGTCGCGGGCCGGGCGGACTGAAGGCGTACACCTCGCCGGACGGAATTCATTGGAAAAGGCTGAAGGACGAGCCTGTCGTGCCCGAAGAGTGGGGCAAGTATTTTGACTCGCAGAACTACGCGTTCTGGTCGGACTCGGAGCAGGCTTACGTCTGCTACTTTCGGCGATTCATCAAAGGGTATCGAGGCATCGCTCGCACGACGTCGAAGGACTTCGTCAATTGGACGCCGTTCGTTGAGATGTCAGCCAACCTTCCTAACGAGCATCTCTACACACCGTGCACCCAGCCTTACTACCGGGCGCCGCATATTTACATCGCTCTGCCGACACGGTTCATGGCGAAACGAGGATCGGCGACGGACATTCTGATGATGAGCACTCGCGGCGGCGACCGGTTCGACCGTGAGTTCACACAGTCTTTCATTCGTCCAGGAATCGGTGCCGCGGGATGGGCGAACCGTGCGAACTACGCCGCCATCGGCATTCACCAGACGGGGCCGACTGAGATGTCGTTCTTCCTGACCGGCGGCCGTCGCTACTCGATGCGCATCGACGGCTTCGTGTCGGTCAACGCTCCGCTTGAAACAAGCGAGTTCGTCACACGGCCGCTGAAATTCGCAGGCTCGGCCCTTGAGATCAACTACTCGACCAGCGCTGCCGGACAGGTCCGTGTCGAAATTCAGGACGCGGATGGAATCGTCATTCCCGGATTTTCACTCGAAGACTGTGAGCCAATCTACGGTGACCACATCGCCAGAGCAGTGACCTGGAACGGCGAGACCGACCTGGGCAGTCTGGCCGGGAAACCAGTTCGCCTCCGCTTCGAAATGTCAGACGCGGATCTTTACTCGCTGAAATTCAATTGACGAAAAGTAAAGATGCGATCCGTAAGGGCAAGCAGACGAAACCCGTCAGAAGCGGTGTAGGATGCCTCGGCAGCGTCTAACGTCCCCGGATTCAGTTTGTGCGAAACGCGCGACAGGTTGAGACGACTCATGGCTGACGAACTTCAATCATTGCTCGCGGATATTCGACAATGTCGTGAGTGCGAAGCTCATCTTCCTTGTGGGGCTCGGCCTATTCTTGCTGCCAGCAATGAAGCTCGCATTCTGATCGTGGGACAGGCTCCAGGGATCCGTGTTCACGAATCGGGCATTCCCTGGAACGATCCCAGCGGCGAACGCCTGCGCGATTGGATGAGCATTTCTTCCAAGGACTTCTACGATGAATCGAAAGTCGCGATCGTCCCGATGGGATTCTGTTATCCGGGCACGGGGAAAAGCGGTGACCTGCCGCCTCGGAAAGAGTGCTCTGAACTCTGGCACGACCGGCTACTCGCCCAACTAACAAACGTCGAACTCACGCTGGTGATCGGTCGCTATGCTCAGGACTATCGTCTGGGAAAAGGCGTCAGGCCAACGCTGACTGAAACCGTGAAAAGCTGGAAGGAGTTCCGACCAGCAAATCTCGTCTTGCCGCACCCGAGCCCTCGAAACAACCGCTGGCTAAGGAACAATCCGTGGTTCCTCGACGAGGTCGTGCCTTACCTCCGACGACGAGTGAAGAAACTCCTGAAGTAGGCTAATCGCCGGATTTCCAATTTCTGGCTGCACGAGTCTTCGGTCACTCGGATGGGCGAGCGATCTTTGCTGGTGGGTCGGTTCCGGCCGGCACAAAAGCCATCGATACCGAGTTCACACAGTGCCGGACGTTCTTTTCGGTAAGGCGCTCGCCTTCGAAGACGTGTCCAAGATGACCGTCGCAGTTTTCACAGAGGATCTCAACTCGAAAACCGTCGGCGTCGCGTTCATGCCGCACGGCTCCGGGCAATTCGTCGTCGAAACTCGGCCACCCACAGCCCGAGTGAAATTTGTCGGTCGACCGGTAAAGAGGGGCGTTGCAGCGACGACAAATGTAGAGGCCGTCGTCTTCGGTATTGAGTAAGGCACCCGTCCCCGGAATCTCCGTTCCTTTCAGCAGGATGATGCGTTCTTCGTCCGGTGTCAGCTCGTTGTATCCGTGGGTCATTAATTGCTCCTGACGTCTGCAAGGCGGGCTCTGAATAAAGGATCCTTTTCACGATTCAGATCGAACACTGCCCGCTGCCGCATGTCTCTGAGTTGTCTTGTGACTCGCGAAAGTGGATCGCCTGGCGAAGCTCGTCGACGGGAATCCCGTAGCCAGCGCACTCGCGTTCGAACAACTCTCTGCTGCCATACCCGTAGAGAAAACCGTTCAGACGGGCGGCGACCGTCGAGTTAACGAAAGCCTCAGCGTCAGAATACATCCTCGCGAAGTGTTTCAACAAAGACGGGGACTGCTGCAATCGATATTTCTGGTGGTAACCCTCGGCCAGATAAAACACGTCCAGCGGCAGAACCGGCGTCTGCACGTCTTGGCCCAACTTGCTTGCGACCGAATCTCTGGTCCGTTCAATGATCTTTCGCTGAGCATCGTCGTGGTACCAGACCGCCGCCATGTATTGCAGGCTGAGTCCCTTCCGCAGCGGATTGTGATTGTTCCAGAAGATTTCGACGACTTCTTCGAAACTGATCACGTTCGGATCAAAGTCGACCTGCAAAGCTTCCGTATGGTTTCCCAGGTTGTGATAAGTCGGAGATTCCGATTCGCCCCCCGTGTAGCCCGCACGAGTGCGATACACACCGTCAGTAACACCCAACTGGGCGTCTGGTCCCCAGAATCAGCCGAACGCAAACGTTGCGGACTGCAGATTCTCGGGCACTGCTCGGTCGACGGGAGGAATCGTCGTCACGGATGTCTCGGAGGCTGATTTCATCGATGGGTTTCCTGAAGTGTCTGAGGACACGAAAGAATTCTCTGCCTTGTAGATGACGGTGGTTCTTTCCTGAATCTTACAGCGAGTCCGACCGCATCGTATTGTCGTTCGTGGCCAGCAGGAACCAGCCCAGCGTTTTGTCACTCAATTCCCTTGTAAAGTTTCACCCAATCAATCTGGACCCTTCCAAAGTCCTGTCCCTTGAAATCGATCTGTTGAGCTTTTGCATCCGTCTTGAGCGTGACCATACGATCTTTGATGATCTCCTTGCGATCGTTCACTTGAATCAGGATGACTCCTTCTTTGATTTCGATAGTGAGATCGTTCCACTGGTTGAGCGGAAAGAACTTGTCCTTAATGAAGATTGTTTTCTTTTTCTGAAGGGTTAACTTCATCTGTTCTTCGCCGAAGATGAATGAGTTCACATGGTGCCCGAGATCAAGCAATGAGCCCCTGTTTCGACCTTTTTTCGTTGTTTCGTCGTAGCGGACTCGCATCCGAACGACGAATGCTTTTGGCACCGGCCTGATCCAGATAACTGGCCGCGTTCCGTCATGTCCGTCGCCAAGGGCCTGCATCTTCTTCTGGTATTCTTCAGTGGCGATCTCGCCGATCAGCACGCCGTCCTTGACGTTCCATTGAGTGTTCTGACGAATCTCCCATTGCTTCGTGTCCTTGTGCGGTCCGTCGTTATCAAACTGCTCGTCGAAGATCAGCTCCGCCGATTTGAAGAGTTCCGGCTTGTAGTCATCAGCCGAGACACTGCTGGAAAGAACGCTGCAGAGCACCGCAGCGGCAATCATCAATGTCAATTGGGGCGTGGCTTTCATCTTGTTCTCTTTTGTACAAGTTCAACTCGAGATTGGGGTCAGCAGCCGATTGATGGACGATGAACGGCCCTCTTCGGTCTTGACTGTAGTCATATTTCGCCGCGTCGGTCGACAGAATCGAAGCGGATTTATCGGAGACACCGAGGGTACTGCCCGGAAAGGCTGCGGCCGACGCCGTCCACGTTGCTGCAGCCGCTCTTGGCGGTGTAAGTTACCTCCTGACTTTGAACTGCAAACATATAGCAAATGCCCACGAACTGCCTCGCATCTATGAGCTGCTCGATCGCGAAGGACTGGGGCAGCTTTTGATTTGCACACCAGCAGAGTTTCTTGGAGATTCAGACGATGACTAAGAATCCCATACTGGACGATTTGCACGCCACACGTCGAAAGCTTCTTGAAGAAGCTGGCGGCACGCTGGCGGGGCTTGTCGCTCGGCTACAGGCCAACCAAAAGGCGTCAGGCCGCACGATACTGCCATCGTCAACACGACGAACAAGCCGTTCAACCGGAGCGGCGGTCGATGCCGGTTCTGAATCTGAAAGTCGTTAGCCGCCACCGGATACATCGCAGTTCGTTCGAGAAGCCTGGGTGATTTGCTCGGGCTTATTTTTTGCGCTGACTGCTGGTTGTCGGGGATTCGTGTGTGGTGGTGATCGGTGGCGTGTTATCAATGCGGTTTTGGACAATGAGCACGCTCGCACAGACGACTGATTTGAGACTCAGCGTGGAACGGTGACGGCTCGTTGCTGAAGGGTTTCAGAACGAGTGCTCGGGCTGGGAGGGGCAGGCTGTCGCGGCGGTTCTGCGGCAGTCGGTGATTCCGGACCATCAACTGACATCAGGGCAACGACCTTCGGAATGGAACTCCGATGAAATCACGCGTATCGATAGTAATCGCTTTCCGCCTGCTGACTGTTGTTCTCGCAGTAGCGGCGTGCGCTTCCTCTTTGTCCGCTCAGGATCGAACGAAATCCCAGAAGCCCCAGCCGGCAAGAAAGCAGACAGCTAAGCAGGAACGCTATGACGCTGCGGCATCGACCAGAATTGTGAGTTCAAAGCGAACGGCGCGGGAATCAGGACGCCTGTGGCAGGTCGTGTAATACGATTTCTGGTCTCTTGTGTCGTTCGTCAATTCAATTGATGTTTGCTGAAGTCTGCCGACGCATTTCATTGCCCGTCTCTTGTCGCGGCAATTGGTTCAAAGCAAAACAACATTCCGCTGGTCTGTGGTGCGTAGAAGATGCGGCCGTTTGCGGCGATTGGATGAGGGCAGGTATACGACGCAAAGCCGTCTGTGTTCCAGGCAAGCTTGCCCGTGGTCACGTCGGTCATGCACAGTCCACCGATCGTGGCCGATAACGCGTGACCGCTGGACGTTAAAATGATCGCACCACAACCGTGAGCCGGTCCCCAGAGTTGCAGCGGTTTATCGTCAAGCCTCACAGGTTGCCCCGAATTCAAGTCCCACTTCCAGGCACCACCCTTGTACTTATTGTTGACCGAAAAGTAGCCGGGGCCGAGCGAGATCGTGTCGACGTGCCATCGCCCGATCGAGCGATCGTCGGTCCAAATGGTCTTGCCTGTGTCGGCAGCCAGACACGCCATCGGACGGCGATCTGTGCCAGGTAAATAGACCCGACCGTCTTTACAGGACGGTGTACCTGTTTGGCTGGCAAATGATTCAACTCGCCAGATGACGCGGCCGGTTCGAGGATGAATAGCTATGGTCTCGCCGAGGTCTCGGGGTCCTTCGCCTCCCCCCGTGAAGAACATCACGCCATCATCCGCGCACCCGGCCGGGCCGTTGAGAAAAGTTCCGCTCGACGCGATCCTGACTTGCCACAATGGTTTTCCAGTGGTGGCGTCCCAGGCATCGATTTTCTGGCCAGGCTCTTCGTCTTTTTCAACGAATGTCGGAGGACGACCCTGTTTGTAGAGCGAGCCGAATGCAACGACACCGTTCGAGTATACTGGTGAGGCTCGCAACCGGTCGCCGATTCCAAGCGGCGCCTGCCACTCAACCGATCCCGTTTCCGCCGAGAGGCAATACAACGCGGACGGAGCCCCCAATGATTTCGGATACCGCTGGCTGAACATCCTGGGCACATAGATTCTGCCGGCCGCGCACAGCAACGCTGACCGGCACCAGGCTTGCCCGGGAAGATGACGTCGCCAGCGGATGCGTCCGGTCATTTGTTCGCGGCAAACCACGAGTCCACCCAGCGTGACATACACGACATCTTCTTCAGTGGCACACACGGCCTGCTTGAATAAGCCGCCGCACTTCGTCGCCCAACGCAACCGAAACGGCGGCCTCAACGACAGGTCATCAATGAAGTTGGCATTCGAGGGACCGCCGAATGCCGACGGCCAATCGTAACGTTTGTCGCCCGCAGGGATGACTTTGCTGTGGCGACGCGGCGTGTGATTGATCTGCCTGGCGGCCACGTGGCCCTTTTCGCTACGTAGAATGTAGAGGCAACCATCATCACTGCCGAAGTAGACGACGCCATCGGAAACGGCAGGTGATGAAGTAACGACGGCACCGCCGGGTATCGGGACGGTCTGGACTGATACAGGGCTACTGGTTTTCCCGGCTGTGCCCGACAGGCGAACAACGGCCAATCCACCGTTCAGCAGAGTGAACAGGCAATGCTCTCCCGCCAGCGTTGGAGCGGCTATCGACGGAGTGTTGGATTCGGGCAACTTCGAAAACGACGACCACGCAACGCCGTGCCGTTCGCCAAACGTCGCAGCGCTCACGCCGAATGCCTGTCGGCAATAGTAGGCGACTCCGTCCCGTGTCGCTGGAGGTGTGAGGACGACCCATTGACGCTTCAGAACATCGAGTGTCTGATCGATTTCGCCCGTCTCAAGTTGGACGCGAACGATGGCACCTTCACCGTCCTTGCCGGGAAACGAAGCGTAAGCCCAATCGTTTGACAGAGACACACCGGCGGGCAGGTATGCATCGAAAATCGGTCTTCGCTGAGTCCAGATCGGCTCGGCCATCACGCCGTTATCTCTCAGACAAATCAGATCGAAGCCGCTGGCTGCCACAACCTTATCGCCGAGTACTGCGACTGGTGCTCCACAATATTGCCGTTTCGCACGCGAGCCAGCATTGCGCGGTGCGCCGGCATATGGATCGAATTGCCAGGACGAATTGCCGCCAACATCAAGACAATGGATGACTCCATCGAGCGTTTGCAGATAGTAGCGTTCGTTGGCTGCCGTAATCGCTCCAAGGATTGGTTGGTTGAAGCTGACGGACCTCAGAACTTTGCCCGTTGCCGCATCCAGCAAATAGAAGTTGCCAGCCGTCGTGCCGTACGCCATTTGCCCATCGACAACACACGGCGACGAGGTGTTGCCTCCCGCAGCATCGGCACCCGGCGGTTGTGTCTTCCAAACAATTGCGGCCCGATCCGGATCAATGCAGTAAGCAGTCCCCATTTGATCGACCACATAAACCTGGCCAGCTACAACGACGGGGGATGTCAGGACGGCATCGTCGAGTTCCACGCGGTCGGCAAGAGCCAGTGGCATCGACAATCGCTCATCATGTGCGTCGGCTGAGTGTCTGGCGTCACGCAT
>JBLFXD010000087.1:0-12579 GCA_047611045.1 Planctomycetaceae bacterium
CTCAAGTTCTTGAAGGGGCATTTCTGAGTCTCGGAAGCTGCAATTCAAGTTCGCCCAACGTCTTCTCAGCAGCGTAGGCTGACTGAGGGTAAGGCATCTTGTGTCTTCGGCAGGCAACTACGAGAGGTCGGGAAATCCGGCGACCTCAAGGCAACAGTGTCTTAAGGAGTCCGAACATGGCGGGCATCAACAACCACAGATGAAATACATGTCTGTCAGTGGGAGCAAGAAACGCAAAGTAGACGAAAACACCACTACAGATAAAAAACATAGCCCCGGCCCACAATCGTGTGATCCACCGTTGCCGCCTCCGATGTGAATCGCGAAGCATCTCAAATTCGGACATCGCTTCTTCAATCTGGTGCTTATCGAATCCCTCTCTATAGAGGGCGTTCTCGGCATGATGCTTGAGCATGCCCGCTTTCACAAACTTACGGCAACGGACCCTGGCGTCTTCGGTATCCACATTAGTCCATTCGTAGAGGCTGGAAGTGTTTGCTGTCGCGTCCGCGCCGGCCGGAGTCTGATCGGCCCAAAACGATTATTAACGTCGGCTCTGTCGTTAATGCACGGCGACAGGTGATGGTAATGGTGCCAGATTGGGAGTGGCAATCGTGGTGGGTGGCCGCATGGATTGCCGGCCTGATTCTGGGACAACAAACGAAAAAACGCCCGGCGGGAACTGGTCTCGCCGGGCGTTTGGGTTTTCAGCAGTCGTTAGCTCACGGGCTTAGTAGACGTCTTCGTCGCCGTGTGAGTGTTTGCCGTCTTTGGGTGCTTCTGCGATCAGAGCGTCACTGGTCAGCAGCAGAGTTGCGACTGAAGCGGCGTTCTGCAGAGCGGTTCGGCAAACCTTGGTCGGGTCGATGATACCCGTTTTGACCATGTCGACGAACTTGTCGGCTGCGGCGTCGTAGCCGTTGTTGCCGTCCAGTTCGAGAACCTTTTCGCAGATGACTCCTCCGTCTTTGCCGGCGTTGTCAGCGATCTGAGAAAGTGGAGCACGACAGGCTCGCAGAATGATGTTGTACCCGACGTCTGCGTCGTGGCCGATTTTTCCGGCTTTGACAGCACCGGAAGCTCGCAGCAAGGCGACTCCACCGCCAGGCAGGATGCCTTCTTCGACGGCAGCACGGGTTGCGTGCAGAGCGTCTTCGACGCGAGCCTTCTTTTCCTTCATTTCAGACTCGGTAGCAGCTCCGACGTTGACCTGAGCAACTCCACCGGAAAGCTTTGCGACTCGTTCGTTCAGTTTTTCCTTGTCGTAGTCGCTGCTCGAGTTTTCAAGTTCGCGACGAATCTGGTCGATGCGAGCCTTGATGTCGGCAGACTTTCCGCCACCTTCGATGACAGTCGTGTTGTCTTTGTCGATGATGATCTTCTTGGCAGTACCCAAATCGCTGAGCTGGACATTGTCCAGTTTGATGCCCAGGTCTTCGAAGATTGCCTGGCCACCGCACATGATGGCGATGTCCTGCAGCATGGCTTTGCGGCGATCGCCGTAGCCAGGAGCCTTGACGGCGGCAATCTTGAACGTGCCACGCAGCTTGTTGATGACCAGTGTTGCCAGTGCTTCGCCTTCGACGTCTTCGGCGATGATCAGGAGCGGCTTGCCGCTCTGAACGACCTTTTCCAGAACTGGAACGAGGTCTTTAATGTTGGAAACTTTCTTTTCGTGAATCAGGATGTAGGCGTCTTCAAAGACGGTTTCCATGCTGGTTGAATCTGTCACGAAGTATGGCGACAGGTATCCACGATCGAACTGCAGGCCTTCCTTTTTGTCGTAGTCGGTGTTGAGGCTCTTGCCTTCTTCGACAGTGATGACACCGTCTTTGCCGACTTCTTCCATAGCCTTGGCGAGGATGTCGCCAATTTCGGTGTCTCCGTTAGAAGCAACGGTTCCAACCTGAGCGATGGCTTTCTTGTTACGACATTCAGTCGACATGCTGTGCAGGTTTTCGACGATGTCGACAACTGCTTTGTCCATGCCCCGTTTCATTTCGATCGGGCTGACACCGGCGACAACAGCTTTGAGACCTTCGTTGAAGATCGCTTCGGCCATGACGGTAGCGGTGGTTGTTCCGTCACCGGCGTTGTCTGAAGTTTTGCTGGCAACTTCTTTAACCAGCATCGCTCCCATGTTTTCGAACTTGTCGCTCAGTTCGATTTCTCGAGCGACAGTCACGCCGTCCTTGGTGACGGTCGGCGAGCCAAAACTCTTTTCGAGGATGACGTTGCGACCGCGTGGCCCGAGGGTCACTTTGACGGCACGAGCGAGTTTGCTGACGCCGCGCCGCATGGCTTCCTGAGCGTCCTGGTCGAAGGCAATGATCTTTGCCATGAGTCGAATTCTCCTGTGAATTGTTTGAATTTTGAATTGCACGGACCGTGAGCAGTCGATGCTCGGCCTCGAACAATTGAGTCAGCCAATCGTCAGCTAACTGACGGGTTGGTTAGACAGTGGCGAGGATGTCGCTTTCGCGAAGCAGCAGGAAGTCGTCGTCGCCCACGCTGATTTCTTCACCGGCGTACGAGGTGAACAGAACTTTGTCACCGGCTTTGACGGTAAGAGGGAGTTTCGTTCCATCGCTCTTCACGTGACCATCGCCGACCGCGACGACAGTACCCCGCTGCGGCTTATCCTTGGCCGAGTCAGGCAGCACGATTCCGCCAGCGGTCGTTTCTTCAGCGGCATCCCGCTGCAGGACAACTCGATCACCCAGTGGAATCAGGTTTGTTTTCTTCGCAGCCTTTGATTTCTTCGCAGTCGCTGTCGCCATTGCAATCTCCTGTGTCGCTATTTCACTGTTGTTTTATTGATTTGCGTTTGCCTGACAGTCCGTCGCAGGCCGCTCCGCAGGATCCGGCTGCCTTCCCGGCAGCCAACGTCCGTCATCCGTGTCGGAAAATCACGACATACCGGCAGCCCAAATTCGGGCTAATGCGTCAGTAAGCGAACGACGTGCCACTCGGGAGCGAGTGTTGCAACTGCCAATACCCGATAGGTTTACGGGATTTGGCGTTTTGGACGCGTCGCTGCCAGATTGCGGATCTACGCTTGCCGGGGACAAGTCTTCTGCCAGGATGGCAGGATGTTCGATCTGGACGGGCGGAGCTGGTGTGCGCTCAGTTGTTTCGTGTAGGTCAGGCTTTGCCTGACGAAATTCGAAGCAGGCAATACCGATCATCAATTCCGGATTCCGTCAGGCAGAGCCTGACCTACACGTTCTTGACGTCACAAAGTGGTCAAACTCGGAGACGTCGTCGACAACATTGACCGTGCCACCAAGTCTAATAAATCGTCGTATAGTAAAAGAAAACTGCTTTGATTCAGACGAGGAATTGATCACGTTGACCGTCGCCCCGACCAATCCACCAGCAACGACGCAGCGAGCCCGTGCAGCTCGAGCGTTTGTCGGGCCGCTGATTGTGTCCGTGCTGACTTTGGTCGCGGTGCTGGCGACGCTGGATCCGGCCGACTCTCGGCCAGGTCTTCCTCAGGGGCCGGGGATTACGCTCGACGAATCCTTCAATGTTCAAATGGGCGTCTACCTGGTCGAGAGTCTGAAAAATTACGGCCTGGGAATCCTCGATCCAAACAGCATCGAGGAAGTGTTCGGAAATCCCGGCTACAACCCGGACCATCCTCCGCTCGGACGATTGTGGCTGGGAGTCTTTCATGAGATCTCCCGAGCGGTCGCGCCGATCGAGACGGCAGACACAGGCAACGGCGGCGGCAATCCGTTCGTCACGATTCACGCCCGAGCGGGCTCGGCAGTTGCTTTTGCCCTGACTGTCCTGCTGGTCGGAGTGTTCGCGACTCGACGCTGGGGATCTCTGGCGGGCGTGACATCTTCTGTCAGCCTCGCCGCGATGCCACGACTGTTCGGCCACGCGCACCTGGCATCGCTGGAAACTTTCATGGGGCTAACATGGACGGTCGCGATTCTGGGGATGATCCATGTCTGGAATCGTCGGCACGATTCGAATTCCAATGATGATTCAAATTCAGATTTGACGGTCGCTTCGAAGTCAGAGCCGCCTGGAGATAAGGTCGCCATTCTGTGCGGGCTTCTGATCGGCCTGGCGCTGCTGACAAAAATGCAGGCGATCCTGCTGCCACCGCTGGTTGCCGTTTGGACGCTCTGGCACTGGCGACTGGCAGCGGTGCGCCCACTTCTGGTGAGCGGGCTTGCGACCGCAGTTGTGTTTGTGATCGGCTGGCCGTGGCTGTGGCTCGATTTGCCTGGTCATCTGACAGAATATTTTGGCCGAACGACGGGCCGAGTTTCTTTGAACGTCTGGTATCTCGGGCAAGTATTCAAAGACGTCGATGCTCCGTGGCACTACCCATGGGTGATGACGCTCGCCACCGTTCCGGTTGGAATTCTTCTGCTGGCCGCCGTCGGGTTGTACGGAGCGAGACGCCGAATCCTCAACGACCCGACAACGAGCCTCATCGTTGGGTCGGTCATCGCGCCGCTGGTTTTGTTCTCGTTGCCGGGCGTCGCCGTCTACGACGGCGCAAGACTTTTTCTGGTCGCGTTTCCAGGCATCGCCTTGCTGGCCGGATGCGGAGTGTCAGGTTTCTGCGACTGGCTTGTTGCTCGGAAGTGGCCTCACAAACCCATACTTGGAATCCTCCTGGCCACCCAGGCTGTCGGAGTTGTAGTCACAACCCCGTACTACCTTAGCTACTATAATCTTGCCATCGGCGGCACTTCCGGAGCCGAACGGTTGGGGTTTGAAATGAGCTATTGGGGAGACAGTTTCTCGCGCGAGTTTGTTTCCGGACTGGTGGATGCGGTTCCGGACAGCACGATCGTTCAAGTGGCTCCCGTGCTGCACCAGTTCCAACTACCAGAGATCGAGCGGCAAGTGCCGATCCTGGCCAAAGGGCAATCTCCGTCCGGTCGACGAGTCTGGCTGATCGCTGCCGACGAACCGCTTATGCCATACCAGGATCGCCGTCTTTCGGCTGGGACAGGTGACTCATCAACTCCTGTAGAGTATCTCGCTGTGTTTCATCGCCGAGCCGATGCGCCGTCGTCAGATCTTCTTAAGAAGGCTGGATGGGAACTCGTCAATTCTGAAACGTGCCAGGGAGTGGTTGTGGCATCACTCTGGCGTCGTTCGAGTTCCGGTGCTGCCCGTTGAGCTTGCGGCTGGTGTCTGAGTTCTGGCAGCCGGCTGCGGCGAATCAGCGGTTGGACTCGTTGCTGACTTTGGTTCTGCTTCTGGCGAGTCGCTGACTGGTGTCTTCTTTTCAGTCGCCCAGGGTAATTCAGAAAGATCGGCACCGGCGTCGCTACCGTCAGTCGCGCCCTGGATGGCCGGGTTGGGTTCGGTCAGGCCCGGGCCGAGTTGCCAGACGCCTGGAGTCAACGCGCCGAAAGTTTCCTCGGTGTCAAACGGGCGTTCGGCCAGCCAGTCGATCGGCAGGTTCTTTGAACCGACGCTGCCGTTAGTTTGCCAGAGAGCTTGCCAGCCTTCCCAGGAGAGTACGTCGTCAGAAGCTTCGACCGACCAGAAGACGGCGACTGAGTCGAAGAAGTTTCTTTCGCCTCGCCACACAAGCATTCGCCGGGCATCGTCGGCTGGAATTGCTACTTCAGAGACGACCAACGGCGAAGTTTCAGTGGACGAGATGATGCTGTTTCGGACTCGACATTCGATCGCCGGAACGTCGACAGCAACTGGCCCGACAAAACGCACGAACGATCCCGAAAGTCGCGCCGACAAGTGCTCCATGCTGAAGTTGAGCATCGGGCGGTCGGCGGTCGGCATCGCTAGAGGCCGGATTTGAAGGAAGTCTCCGTCAAGTCCCGCGACGCAATTGTCCATCGAAAAGTTTGCCTGTCCCGGCCAGGCGATCGTTGCAAAACTTGATTGTCCGCGGAAGACGCAGTCGGTTGCCTGTACTCCCAATTCTTCACGCTGAATGGCAGCCGGAGTCGTCGGCATGTCCGCCGGCATTCGCCCGGAATCAGACGTGATGTCGAGAATCGTCGCCGGAGCATGTGCCGGATTCACGACGGTGATCGTGACTCGATCCATCGCCAGCAGCCCCGCTCGTGACGTCCCAAACAGCGAATACCGATCGGCCGACGGTCGCTCTGGAATCGTCATCTGAAGATTCACATTGACGATCCTCAGCGGCCCGGCATTCAGCGTGATCATCCGAGCGGTGGAGTCCGTCGAGTCGATTTCGGACGGGACGAATTCGATGGTCGGCGTGTGTCCCCGAGCGGCTCGAATGGTCAAATTCTTCCGCGTCACTCGGAAAGACTTTTCAACCAGCTTGTCTGAGAACTGCAACTCGATCGTGCTGCCATCTTCCGCTGCGGCGCAGGCGGCTTCGAGCGTCCGGTAATGACGATCGAGCGAGGCGTCACCCGTAAACAGCGCAACGGGTAAATCATCATCGGTAGCGGGTACAACCGTTGGCTGAGTTGCCGCCGGAGTAGCCGGCTTTGCAGTTCCGGTTTCTGATGCCTCGATGGCGCGGGGCGGTTTGTTCGTTGATGGCGAATCTTTCGTGCCTTCCGCCGTGAGAATCTTCGTCATGTCCGGAATCAGTTCACCCGGTGGTGCGGGAATCCCGTCCGGAGGAATGAGTGGTGAAATCGGCGACCTGCTGTTCGGTACGAGCGGTCGGGAAGTCGACGCGATCAAGTCTTTCTCGGGCTCGATGGCGGCGGGTGGGCCAGTCTCTTCGGAAGTTCCCCGGCCTGTGGCCGGTTCGCTCGGACCAGTGTCTACTACAGTGACGGTCTCCTTGCCGCCCGACTCGCTTCTTGCGATCGTCGCGTCTGTGTTGGGGGATGAGTCGTTCGGTGGTCGGTCGGAACGTGTCTGTTGCTGCGGCGGAATTCCCGCCATCCGCAAGCTGATCTCGGGGAACTGGTGCAGAACTCCGACGACGCTTAACAGCACCGCAACAGTGGCGAGCCAACCGGCGTTACTGGCCAGCCAACTCGTCGCGGCCGACTTTGAAGCTACCCAGACCAGACCTTCTGGATTCACGCCACGCAAACCCAGATGGCCAGCGGCGTGGGTGAGGTCTCGAATTAACTGATCAGCGTTCTGATGTCGGTTATTCCGATCGCTGTTCATCATCCGTCGAACGATGGCCGAGACGAAGTCCGGGATGCGCCGATTGATGGCCGCCGGGTCGGGAGCTTCTTTGCCCTGATGGTCAAGCAGCTTCTGTAGCACGGTGCCTTCGGGGTAGGGCGGCTGCCCGGTCAGCATGTGATACAGCGTGCAGCCGAGCGAATAGATATCCGACCGAACGTCGACCGAACGAGGATCCTTGGCCTGCTCGGGCGAGATATAGTCAAACGTGCCGAGCGTTGTGCCTGGCAGTGTCAGGTCGGCCTGAGACTCCGTCGTGTCGTTTCGTGCGAGTCCAAGGTCGACCAGCTTTGCACGGCCGCTTGGCGTGATGATAATGTTGGACGGCTTGATGTCGCGGTGGACGACGCCCATCGCCGACGTGTGTTTCAGAGCCGCCGCGATCTGCAGCGCGTAGTTCATTGTGTCGGTCGCTGAGATGCGGTGTTGCCGTCGGATCAGCTCGCGAATGGTCGAGCCGGTGACATACTCGAACGCGATGAAGTGCAGGCCGCGTTCTTCGCCGATGTAATGAACGCGGGCAACGTTTTCATGGTCGAGGCGAGCGGCCGCTCGAGCTTCGTTCTGAAATCGTTTGACCGATCCGTCGTCGTAAGCCTGAGATGGAGCCAGCAGTTTCAGGGCGACCATGCGTTGCAGGCGAGTGTCGACCGCTCGAAAAACGGCACCCATCCCGCCCATGCCGATTCGTTCTTCAATCCGGAAATGGTCCAGCTCGATGCCGCTCGGACTGTGAGCGCCGATGCTGGAGCCAGAATCCTGTCGAGGCGGGAACAGACGATTGACAAGTTCGCTGGGCGGTGAGTCTCCGTCGCGTGGGAGCATCACCGCCAGGGGGCCGGTTTTGTTGATGACCGTTTCCGAGCCGGACAGCCGAGGCAGATGCGCATCGCTATCGGCCGCCGACAACGGTGGCAGAGGTCGGGATTCCCGATCCGAATCCGGAGTGGCCAGGCCGCTTCCAGAAACCATGGATGATTGTTCTCTGGCAGACATCAGGACCGCCATCATTTCGCGAATGCGAAGAGTGAAGTGAATTGCCGCGTGCAGGCAACTGTTTAACCAGAACCTGCGGTGAAACGTTCGAGAGAATTCTCGGTCAGACGTGTGTTTACGAAGATGTTGAACAGTGAGCTGGGAAATCTACCGTTCCTTACGGTCGATATTCGTCCGATGCAGACGTCAGTCGTCCGCACCACCACCACCACCGATTGATTGATCAATTGCTTCCAGATGCTGACGTGTTTTCAGAAAGAGCTGCTCCGCGAATTCCTGACTCTCCAGAAGATTCGCCACCTGACTTCGGACGGTCACATCCTGGACGCCGACTCCGGACTGGTTGAATGGCGAATCAGGCTTAACGAGTTCGTGAACTTCTTTCGTTTTCGGAACCAGATTCTGTTCGAGATGTTCGATCAATTCGTGCGTGAGCCGTTCTGCTTCTTTGCAGACGCTGTGCAGGGGAACGTCCTTCAATGATTCGCTCATGGCTTCCTCAATGCTGAACCTGCTGGATGTTGCCGACCGTCTAACTCGCTATTAGATCGCTCTTTACAGCGAATCGTCAAGGACTGTTCTGCGGTTTGACGCAACACTGTCAGGATTGGTGATATTGTCACGCCGGGCCACGGAGCGGTGAACCTGTCGAGCCGCTGCAATCGGCAATTCATGAGCCAACTCGGCACGGTAGGCGAGCATGCAGAGTTACCCCTCCGAGATGGCTTCGTGCAGGAGCGGTCCTGACTGCTCTTTCGCCTGTGACGGCAGGGTGACCGAGGCTGTGGTTTCTGATCAGCCAGGACGTGACGGTCGATAAGTCAGTATGGCCGTTTTTTGATCGAGACGGGATTTCAGACACACACCATCGGTCAGTTCGAATTCCAGTCCGGGGCCGGACTCGTCGCGAGCCACATCGCGATCTTGAGGGAACGACGATGCAGAATCCGCTTCGGAATTTGGCGATCCGCACCAGACTGATTCTTCTCGCGACGGGTTCGAGTTGCGTTGCGATCGCGATTGCCAGCGCCGGATTCAGCTACTTCGACACGCAAACTCTGCAGGACGCGCTGATTGCTCAAACGACATCCGATGCCGAACTGCTCGCCTTCAGCGGCTCAAACGCGATGCTGGCCGACGACGAAGCCTCCGCCGAAGAGTTGCTGCGGTCACTCAGTCGACAGCCCGACATCCGCGTCGGAATGATGGTCGATCCGCAGGGTGAGATTCTTGCTGCCTATCCGCCGATTCCGGACGGCGACCGACAATCGATCAACGAGGCCGCTGGTCGGAGAATGTTGAGTTTGTCTGACGACTTCGGCAGCTATCACTCGGCACGATATCGGTTTGTCGAAGATGGCAGCCTGGAGTTGATCCAGCCGGTGATTGTCTCCGACGAGATCATCGGCACGGTCTATCTGCAGGCAAGTCGTGAAGGTCTCCATCGAAAGATCGCTCAGTATCGCTGGGTCGTCGCGGCCGTCGTGTTCATGTCGTTGTTCTCGGCGGTGCTCTTCGCGGTTCTTGTGCAGCGTCGAGTTTCTGACCCGTTGTTGTCGCTGGCTGAAATGGCCCGGCGGATTTCTCACGAAGACAACTACACGCTCCGCATGAGAGGCCACACTGGCGGAGAAGTTGGAATTCTGTTCGAGGCGTTCAATCGAATGCTCGATCAAATCCAGCATTCGAAAGACGCGCTTGCGGAGGCCAACGACGAACTTGAAGAACGAGTCGTTCGCCGAACCGAGCAACTGGCCAAAGCACGCGACGCCGCCGAAGCAGCCAACCAGGCCAAAAGCGAATTCCTCGCCAACATGAGTCACGAGATTCGAACGCCGCTAAATGCCGTTCTTGGTTTCACCGAGTTGCTGCGGCACGAATCAAGCGATGTCACGGAATCAGATCGAGAAGAATACCTCGACACAATCAACTCCAGCGGCCAACACCTGCTGCAATTGATCAATGATATCCTTGATCTCTCACGCGTCGAAGCCGGCTATCTTGACGTCGAGCTGCGTGAATGTTCGCCGCAGTCCCTCCTCGCGGAAGTTGTCGCGCTGCTGGGTGCCCGCGCGAAAGAACGCGGTCTGGAAGTCAACTATCACTGGATCGGCCCTCGCCCTGAGTCAATCGAAACAGACGAGTATCGGCTCCGGCAGTTGCTGATGAACCTTGTCGGAAACGCGGTCAAGTTTACGTCGACCGGTCGTGTCGACATTCTTGCGGAACTCGAACGCGTCGAAACTTCAGCCACCGACGATGCAGCCACCGACGATGCAGCCACTGCTGGCGAATTCTTCCTGCGAGTTGCCGTCATCGACACAGGCATCGGCATCGATCCGGAACGGGTGGGACATATCTTCGAACCATTCAGTCAGGCCGACACTTCCATCACTCGACGATATGGTGGCACTGGTCTCGGCCTCGCGATTTCGCGTCGCGTCGCGGCGGCGTTGGGAGGGCGTTTAGAAGTTCGCAGCACTAAGGATGTCGGCAGCACATTCACAGCGCGAGTCGCCGCTCGCAACGTTGTCTGGCCGGATGAGTCCGAGGAGTCGTCGGAAGCCATCGAGCAGGATCAAGTTGAAGTCGAAATGAGATTCGACGGGCTGCCTCGGAAAGTTCTGATTGTGGATGACGGCGAAACCAACCGTAAGCTTGTCCGACTGACGCTTGAAAAACACGGCGTCGAGACGGCAGCCGCGGCCGACGGTCGCGAAGGCGTCGACGCAATCCTGAAGGGCGACTTCGATCTGGTGCTGATGGATATGCAGATGCCGATTCTGGACGGCATCGCCGCGACGCGGGATCTGCGCGATCGTGGAGTCGACATTCCAATCGTCGCTTTAACCGCCAACGCGATGCGAGTCGATCGGCAACATTGCCTCGACGCAGGCTGTGACGGCTATCTGACGAAGCCGTTTCAGACTCGTCAACTGCTCGAAACGATGCGGGATGTTTTCGGTGCCGCACGCTCAGCGGTCGAAGAGGACTCAGCGAAACACCTGAAGCTGTTCGGCTGAATCCCTCCCCGTCGAACTTTGGGTATTGAATCTGCGGGAAGTGTTCCCCTCAGTCCTCCGTTTTCCGTCGCTCGATCATCTTTCCGACTTTCTGCGTGACCTACGTTCAGAGGTTGGTTCGGAAGGTCTGCGTCAGAAAGTCTCAGCCGGTCTGAGGTCGCATTCCCGCGAGAGACTCGCTTTCGAACATCCACAGGCTGGCGGAACTATCGGAGCAATTCATGATTACGGAAGCAGGTAACACAACACTGGACCGATCTCGGGCACCGGCTCGAATCTTCCGGGCAGACGCCGTTCATACGGCGATCGCTGATGGCAGCATCGCGTTCGGTGCTGATCTGGCCGACGGCGATCTTCTGGAATCGGCTTTGCCTCATCCGGGATCCGTCTCGGCCGAAGACGTACTGACGTCGCGAATCATGATCGTCGATGACGAAGCGGTTAACGTTCGAGTTGTCCGCAAGCTGCTGAGTCGGCTTGGCTATCAGAATCTAACAAGCACGACGGACTCGACGCAGGTTCTGGAACTCCTCCGTCGCCAGCAGCCCGACGTCCTTCTGCTCGATGTGATGATGCCTGAAGTCAGCGGCTTTGCCATTCTGAAGGCCATGCAGTCGGACGACGCTCTGAGATCAATCCCCGTACTCGTTCTGACGGCGATGTCGGACCGCAAGACACGTCTGACCTCGCTCGAACTCGGCGCAAACGACTTCCTGGAGAAACCGATCGATCAGGCAGAACTCTCGCCACGAGTCCGAAACTCGCTGATGATCAAAGCCTGTCAGAGTCAGCTGAGATCTTACGCCGACGATTTGCGAACGGCGGTTCGGCAACGAACCCGGCAGTTATCCCGTTCACGATTGGAAGTCGTACATTGTCTGGCGCGAGCCGCAGAATTTCGAGACGACGACACCGGGCAACACGTCATTCGAGTCGGTCACTTTGCAAAACTGATTGCCCATCACGCCGGGCTGCCGCGACCCTTTGTCGACATGATCGGATTCGCCGCTCAGTTGCACGACGTCGGCAAGATCGGAATTCCGGATTCTATCCTGCTGAAACCTGGTCCGCTGACAGACGAAGAATTCGACTTCATGCGAGGCCACTGCGACATGGGAAACCGAGTCCTGTCCGCATCCCGCGTCAGCGACAGAATTCTTTTCGGGACGGACGAAGTCGAATCGGCAGACACTTCTTCGCCAGAAGATGCCTGGGTATCTCCCGTGTCGGGAATGGCGGCGACCATCGCCATGACGCATCACGAAAAGTGGGACGGATCGGGATACCCGAACGGTCTTTCAGGAGAAGAAATCCCGCTCGAAGGACGCATCACGGCCATCGCCGACGTGTTCGACGCGTTGAGTTCAAAGCGGCCGTACAAAGACGCGTACCCGGTTGATCGCTGTTTCGAGATTCTGAGAGA
>JBLFXD010000088.1:0-12542 GCA_047611045.1 Planctomycetaceae bacterium
GTTTTCCTCATCGATCACTTTCTGACGTCGGGCGGCACGTGCTTCTTCGGCTTCGTCATCGCGCGAGGCTTCGTCATCGCGCGAGGCTTCGTCCACAGTTGCCGTCTCGTCGGCTTCTTTTTCAGTCAGGGCCGAGTCGACCTGCTGCTCAGCAGTCGTTACTACAGGTTCGTTCTCTACTTCGTCCTGAGAGATTGCGGAACCACAAGACGCAATGCCGACCGCCGCGGTCAACAACGCGGTCAATGCAAATCTAAGTTGATCACTTCGTTGAATCATCATTCGTCCTCGACAGCCCGCCGAGTTTTTTTCCGGAATCAACCCAGTTCGAATCATCACGTCCAGAATGCCGACTAAGAACTTAGGAACGGCCTGTCAATAACTGTCGTAGCTACGCTCGCCAGAGCGTGGTCCGGTCCACCGTCTGGCGACGGTAGCTACAGAGAAACGCGACACTTAATTCGAGGCCAATCCTTACTCCAGCCAGCCTACTCAGTCGCCGTGCCAGGTGGCGTGCAGAGTTCAATCGCGTGGCCGTCCGGATCCGTCACGTAAATCTGGTACGCCCCGTCAGGACGAGTCCGTCTTTCTTCGTAGGAAATGCCGTTCTCGCGGAAGTAGTTTTCCCACTCGTCCATGCTGTCAATCATCAGGGCGTAATGGTTGCCTCGGCTGTGCGAGTTGGTGTCCGCGTCACGGCCGCCGATCAGGTGCAACTCCTGAACTTCGCCGAGCAGATACCACGCTCCGGGGAACTTGAACGCCGGTCGCGGAATCTTCTTCAGTTGCAGAACGTTTTCGTAGAACTCGCAACTTGTCTCCACGTCTTTGACATGCAACGCAACGTGGTTCAGCTCAAGAAACTTCATAGCGATCCCGTGCTTGTGACTTCGAATCCGCAACCAGCGGCGTGAATAACAGTTTCAACGCGAATGAGGCAGTCGCAAGGACATTCTAGACTCGGTCGCCGCTTCACGCACCTGACGTTTTTGTCAGCGAGGGGCGACGGCCTGAGCGGCTCGATGGATTCTCTCGAGAGTGGCTCGCGCGGCTTCTGACACCGTTTTGTTTCGATCTGACAGGCAGTTCTGGATCGAGTCCGCTGCCGATTCAGCGTGAGCCGCAAGCTGCCCCAGAGCCTGCAACGCTGACAGCCTCACCCGATCTTCGCTCGACGAAAGGTTTTCGACCAGTAGTGGAATGTCGCCCTTCACTGACGCTCCCATTTGAGCCAACGCTCCAACGGCGGACTGCACGACCGCAGGTTCTGGATCCTTCAAAGCTGAAATCAGCGACGGCGCCGTCTTACTGGCCAGCGGACCGATCGCCCCCAGCGCCTTTGCCGCAGCTTCACGCATCTCTGCATCAGGGCTGCCAAGAAGGACGACGATCCTGTCGACTTGCTCAGCTGCCGCGGCACCGATCTGCCCCAGCGACTTTCCAGCGGCGAGCTGAACTGCCTGATACTTATCGGAAAGAAGTTCGACCAGGCCGGCAGCTCCAGCATCTGCCGGAGCACCGATTAGCCCGACGGCTTCGGCCGCGGAACGGCGAACACTTCCTCGACTATCGGCCAGAAGGTTCAGCAAGCGACGCACTGTCACGTGATCCGAGCATCCGGCCAGTCCGGCAGCTTTCGCCGCCGCATCGCGCACGCCCCAGTCGCGATCATCAAGACACCTCGCGATTCCTTCTTCAGCCTCTCCTGATGCCGGGCCAATGCCGCCCAGAGCTTCCATCACAGCCTGCCGAAGATCCCGCGAGGAATGCTCAACGAAAGCGGCTAACGGCATAACGGCCTTTTCGGCGTCGGCACCCATCTGTCCCAGGGCCTGAGCGGTCGCGACCTGAACGCCCACGTCGTCGTGGTTCAGTTGTTCAATCAGCGTCGGCACGAACACTCGCGTGATGGGGCCGATTTTTCCAACCGCGTAACTCGCTGCGTCGCGGACTACTTTTTCGTGATGCCCGACCAGGCCCATCAATTGCGGTACCGCTGCCTTCGCTTGGGGACCAATTCTGCCCAGTGCCGTCGCGGCGGCTGCGGCCTCTTTAATATGGTCAGACTTAAGATGGCTGGCGACACGGTCGACGCAATCCGCTGCTCCGGAACCGACGGCTCCGATCGCGGTCAACACGGCCACTCGCAACTCAAGCACCGACGAACCTAACTGTTGAGTCAGCAGTTGGAGAGCCGGTGCTGACGCCGGGCCAGCAATTGCCAACGCTTTCGCCGCGGCTCGCTGAGCGGGCGGGATTGGTTGAGCAAGCTGCCGCATCGCCGGCTCGACGACGATTCCTCCGAGTAATTTGATCGCCGTTTTAACCTCGCTCTGGATGTCCGGATCGGAGTCCCCAAGTATTTTGAGCAGTTGCTGCGCGGCAGAACTCGAACGGGCATTGCCCAGCTTCTGCACCGCCTGAGCGCGCACGTTCGGTGGCAGAAATTTCATACGGGCAACCAGCCCGAATATCGCATTCATCACTCGCTCCCCGATTGGCCCGAAAGTCCGACTCGCGCGACACTGTCAGCTGAAAAGCTCACACCATTCGGTGAAAACCTGCGGCAACCTCGCACGAATTCCCTTCAGGATGCCGAACCACCGCCTGCACCGCAACGGTGCCAACACCACTGGACAATCCGGACGGGATTCATAATTCTGTGCGGCTCCTGATGTTTTTCCGCAACTTTCCAACGTTTCAAGAGGTCCAACTCGCGGCCTGATCGGCAGAAAACCTGTTCAAAATCAGGCAGATGGACCTCACGACAGTTGGCGGAAAACCATTAAGCAGGCTTCAAAACTGTTTAAGCGGCAACGCCAGCGGGCCCGAAGTCGATCGGTAAAGTTTCTGATCAACAGGTTGCGAAATGGTCGCAGCAGACTTCAAGACTGTACGATTTGAGGAAACCAGTCATGCCCACCTGGCCCGGAGGTCCCTGCCCCGATTGCGGACAGGACATGCCTGCTAATTTGATCCACTGTCAGTTTTGTCGAGCATTACTGAACCCGGACCTGCATCGTAGCGACGTAGAGGTTCCGGCGTTCTTCGAGCTGAAGGAGATCGGTACTGTGACGGACGTCGAAATTGCAGGATATTACCTGGTCTGCCCGCACTGCACGGAAGAGCTGCGTATCAACCGCAAATACGCCGGAGTCGGAGTCGCCTGCAAACACTGTAGTGGCCAGTTCAAGATCGACCTTGCCAGCCCGCGCATCAAGACGAACGCGTTCTACGCCGCGTGCGGCCACTGCGACAAAGAACTGCGAGTCGCTCCGAAATACCTCGGCGTCAAAGTCGCCTGCAAATTCTGCGAAGGCCACGTCTGCGTGCAGACGAACTCTGAAACTCTGCATTGAGATCCGACGTGTGCCACTGGCTCTGCCAGTGCTGCTGAATTCCGATACGACAAACACTGGCAGAGCCAGTGGCACACAATGATGCTGATTGCCCGTCAAATCAGACGCCGGAACCGGATTGAGTAAACGTCGCCGTTCTGAATCACGAATCGAATTCGAATCGTTTTGCCGGACAGCTTCGCCACGCTGTCGGGCGTTTTCCACGAGACGGTTTGCTCGATCGAGTCACCGGTCAGTGCCCGGCAGTTCGACGCTTCAAATCCGGGGATCGGTTTACCGTTCTCGTCCTGAAGCTCGACTCTGACGCTGCCGCCGGATTTCGTCGCAAAGTTAAGAACAAGCTGCTCGCCCTGGAAAGTCAGCGGCTTTGAAATCAGCTCGCCGCCTTCGGATTCAGACCGCACGGAAACGAAACCGTCGACGCGGTAGGTAAAGCGGCGCAGTCGGCTGTCAGGGCCTTCGTAGTAAGCCTCGCTGCCGTACACGGCGAGTTCTCTGTCGTTGCCAGCCAGCGAGACCAGCGCGTTGGCCATGTAATTACTGCGGTTGCCGTCTCGTTCTTTCGGAGCGTCCGGCGGAATCACCGCTTTGTTCCAACGCTTAAAGTTCAGACCGTCGCGGCTCGACATGAAGATCGGTTCGACCTGACTGTCGCTCGGGCGGTACCGAGTCGGAAAGCCGACTTTGATATGCGGAGCTCGTTCGTAAGGCCGGATGGCGTTTGTGTAGAGATGCTGAGCTGGAGTCCCCGCCGGATACTTCAGCAGCACGGGCTTCGTCCAGGTCAGGAAGTCGGACGAAGTACACGTCATGATTGTTCGAACCTTGTTGGTGAAGGTCCGGTGGTAACCGGCGTACTGTTTCTCGACCGGATCCCAGAACGCCAGATTCTGCGAGTCGAAATAGCCGTCGGTGATGACCGGCTCGTTCTTCGTCAGCGACCAGCGAATTCCGTCGGCCGAATGGAAAACGTACAGCCCTTTCTTTCCAACCGGTCGCCCTCGCGAGATGCCTTTGTATCGAGCCTCCGGTTTGCAGTTTGGATTCTCATCACGAAACGCGACGAAGCAGTGAGTCCCCAGGCCTTCCAGAATGATGTTGTTCTCTTTCGAACCGTCCCACTCGACAAGTCCCAGCTTGGGCTTCGTAAAATGAATCCCGTCGCGGCTTTCGGCGTAGCACGTGAATTCGGGATGCTGAGCCTTCCTGGTTTTGACATCAAAGTGCGACGCTCGGTAGTACATCCGATAAACGTCGCCGTCGCGGAAGATTGAGTAGTACGCACACGTGTTGCCTTCCCAAGGCTCCCCCGTCACCAGCACCACTTCCCGCGGCTCCGGCTGATGCACAAACTGCTGAGCATCGCCCCTCAGCTCGTCAATGAGAAAATCATCCACAAACATCTCGAGCCGCGACCCAATATCGACCGACTCTTCCGCCGCCAGCTTCGAGGAGGACAGACCCAAAACAATCGCAACCACGACAGCCGAAAACACAAACCGCATGTCAAACTCCTGAGATAAAAGTCGCTCGCACAATCACAGTCTTGTCTTTCTGCGCAGAACAGGCAAAGGAATGGGGGCAGAGAAATTCCAGACCCTTCATTCATTTGCCCCCATTCCTCTGCCTGAATTCCGTCGGACCCAGACAAGGAAACGACACAGCAACTCAACTACCCACAAACAAGGTGGTGACCTTTTTCCGCTAGCTGCCTAAAGAAAAAGCCCGTCGCTGTTGTTGAGCGACGGGCTTGTGAATCTTTCAGCGAACGTGCTTAACCGAAATCGCCAGGATTTCCGAACATACCCCCGCCGCCGGACGATGGTTTGCCGATTCCGCCTTTGAGTTTTTCTCGCGGAATTCGGTTGGCGTTGAGTTTGGCCAGCTCTTCCTGAGTGGCTGCCTCATCAGCAATCGCGGGATCTTCCTTGAGTTGTTTCAGCGAGAGACTAACTCGTTTTCGATTCTGGTCGAACTCGAGAACTTTCGCCGAGACTTCCTGGCCGACTCGGCAGACGTCGGTGACCTTTTTGACGCGTTTGTAGTCGAGTTCGCTGATGTGGACGAGGCCTTCGATGCCCGGTTCCAGTTCGATGAACGCTCCGAAATCGGTCACTCGCGTGACGAGTCCGGAGATCACCGTTTCCGGTGTGTACCGGTTGGCAGCTGAGTCCCACGGATTTGGGCCCATGCCCTTCATCGTCAGGCTGATTTTCTGCTTTTCAGCATCGATCTTGACGACTTTGACGTTGATTTCCTGGCCTTCGGTGAGCACTTCGTTCGGGTGCTTAATGTGTGCCCAGGAAATCTGTCCGATGTGAAGAAAACCGTCGGCTCCACCAAGATCGACGAACGCTCCGTAATCTTTGAGCGTTTTGACTTTGCCCTCGAATTCCTGATCGACTTCCAAGCCCTCCCAGAACTCCGCTTCCATCTCTTTGCGGGCTTCGATCAGTAGAGCTCGTCGGCTGACGACGAGGTTTCGCTTTTGAGGGTTAACCTCGGTGATTTTAACTTCGAGTTTCTGGCCGATGTACGTGTCGAGCGACTCGACATACTGCAGGTCGACCTGGCCGGCCGGAAGAAAGCCTCGCAAGCTTCCGATTTTGACTTCCAGTCCGCCCTTGTTCGAGCCTGTGACCATGCAGTTGACGATTTGCTCTTTCTCGACTTCGTCCCAGTTGCCGCCAGGACGAGCTCGGCCGCCGCGAAGGTTGACCGTGATCAGTCCTTCGTTTTCGTCGACCTTGCTGATCGTTACGTTGATCTTTTTGCCGACTTCCGGTGCCGGTTGACCTTCGAACTGACGAAGCTGCAACAAGCCTGGCAGCCGGCAGCCAATGTCAACGAAGACGTCGTCGCCGTGAATCGACTGGACAATGCCTTCCTTCCGCGATCCGGCATCGGGAAGCTCACTTGAGAGAGGGTCGTTTTCGACCTTCGCCGCAGTCTCAGTTTCCGTATTCATGGCGGCGGCGATTTCGGCTTCGATATCGCCGAGTTCTGGCTCAGGCGGGATCTCGACGGGAATCGCCGCGTCCTTGGGAGTGCCGGCCGCTTGCTGAACGACTTCGCCGTCCGGGCTGACCAGCATCTCAGCCGCCGCTGAAGAAATGTCATCCTGAGTCGGGACAGCCTTCAACTCGTCGCCACCGGTTGGCTTCAGTTGGACTTTCTTTGCTTCGGGAGCTGGTGCGGCAGATGCATCGCCCTCAGCGGCCGCGTCACTCTCAGCGAGAGCTTCCGCCGGCGCGGCTTCCGCTTCAGGAGCCGGCGTTTCGACCGGTGCCGGCACAGTTGCGGTGTCAGCAGTCGGAACTGCCTCTGCCTCGGTTGTCGCTGTTTCGGTGGCGGCTTCCGTTGCAACGATTTCCGTGGCAACTTCAGTGGTGGGGGTTTCGCTGGTTGCCTCTTCAGTGACCGCGTCCTGTTTGGCTGTTTCGTCAGAACTCATAGAACTAATCCTGCAGTGAAAACGTCGTGGCTGCCAACTTCTAATGTTGGGAGCTGATTTAAGTCATGAGCACGTAAATTTTGATCGTGCTCGCTGTGTTCCCATCGGTTATCAATCCGGCATGCTGAACCTTTTCGAATAATTAAGTCGGATAATTCCAGTAGGCTGGGCACTGCCCACCAATTAACGCCACCGAGTTAGATCAACTGATGGTGGGCACTGCCCACCCTACTCATTTCTTGCGGACTTTGGCCCGCACGCAGCGAAAGCCAAGATCAGCTCGTTTGAAATCAGCAGGAACGGTTCGTCTCGCCGAAGAAGTCAGCAGATCGAACGTTTCCATCCACGAGCCGCCGCGAATGACGGGCGAAGATTTCTGATCTTTCGAACGCCTTGCAGAGCCGTCCGACGGTGCTCCCTGATGGCTGTCGAGCCAGTCGTCGGCGACGAATTCCCACAGGTATCCATGCATGTCATACAGTCCCCAGGCGTTCGGCTTCAAGGCGCCGACCGGTGGGTCGTTTCCGGCCGCGTTTCCGGTGTGCCAGCCGAACTCGTCCAGGAGCGTGGCTTTCTTACCGGCGTCGCCCGCTTTCCGAGCTTCGTCGCCGAACGAATACTTCGTCGTCGAGCCCGCTCGGCAGCAGTATTCCCACTCGGCTTCCGTCGGAAGTCGGACTTCTTCGTCCGCAGAGAGTAGCTTTGCCTGCCGCAGCTGCAGCGTGATCTTCCGACAGAATTCCTGAACCTCTGCGAAGTCAAACATCTCGGCCGAATTCCGCGGACCTGTCCAGCGACTCGGATTACTGCCCGTGACGGCTTCGTACAAATTCTGGGGCATCTCGTACTTAGCGATCGAGAAGCTGTGTTTGAAAGTGATCTTAGTCGGCGGCTGTTCGGAAGCCGGCCCATCGGACGAGCCCATCACAAACGACGCGGGAAAATCCCCCTTGCCCGGAGTGATCTCGACAAACTCGTCGACAAAGGTCTTCAGAAGCTGACGCTGTTTTTCAGACAACGGGCGGGAATCCTCGGCAGCGGACAGCGGTCCTGAATTTAAAGAAACCATCATTGCCAACATGGCGATTCGGATTATCGATTTACGAAACATACTTGGATTCTTTTGCAAGCTGCCCATCAACGGTAAGTCGGCATTCGGGGACCAAAAACTGACTCAACCGAACTTCGTTAAATGCTGAACGATCGCCTCGGCGAGGCTGTGCCTTTGTCGAGACGGCGAACCGTCATCTTTCACTGACACGATGTCTACCCGCTTGCTAACAACATCGCAACGTCGTCAGCGATTCCCGCAAACTGCGTGCGACCAGAAAGCACATCACGATGCTCGCCATTGAAAACGTAAAGTGGTCAGGATTGGCGCACGGGACGAGCGAAACCTCGGTCAGTTGGTTTGTTCCACTCTTAGTGCCCTGCCTGGTGGAGAGGCCGATTCAACCGGCTCTGTCGATTCGACGATGATCCTGCCATTGACGACGACTGTCTCGATGCCGGTTGTGGGTTGGCGAGGATCGTCGAACGTTGCGTGGTCGGTGATTGTTTCGGCGTTGAAGATGGTCAGGTCGGCGAACGCGCCTTCAGTGACAGTGCCTCGGTCAGGCAGACGGAAGCGATTGGCGGAGTAGCCGGTCATTTTGTGGACGGCTTGTTCGAGCGTGTTGAGCTTCAGATCGCGAACCATTGGGCCGAGAAATCTTCCGACGGAGCCGAAGACTCGCGGATGCACCGGGCCGTCACTGCAGTAAATTCCGTCGGTGCCCATCATGAAGAGGTCGTGCTGAAGGAACGGGTAGACAAGCCGGTCGTCGCCCTCGTTAAAGACCAACATGCCAGCGAGACGTTCTTCGATCATCAGGTCCAGCAGCGCGTCGGAAGCCGACAGCCTCGACGCTTCGACGAATTCGAGCAGAGTCTTACCCTGCCAATGAGCGTTTTCTTTGCTCTGCAGCCAGGCGATGCTGATCTGATCCAAGGGCAGCCGCATGGCGTCGAGGCCGGCCGCGAACCGCGCGCGGACTCCGGAGTCGGTCAGCTTGCCGATCGTGGCGAGCGGACCATCTTCCCAGACTTCGTACGGCAACAGGTAGTTGATCATCGTCGAACCCGGCTGGTACGGGTAAACGTCGAATGAGACGTCGACATCGCGGCTGGTCCGGTCGAGATACTCCATCACCTGTTCGGTCTGGTCAGGATCCTGAGCTTTCAGGTGCGAGATGTGCAGCCTCACGCCGGCTCGACGGCAGATGTCCGCCGCCTCTTCCAGTGCCGGCATCAGACCTTTCTTATACCGAACGTGCGGGACGTAGAGACCGTCGTACGGAGCCATCGCCGACAGCGCTTCGACCAGTTCGTCGGTCGTCGAGAAACACTGCACGATGTAGTCCAGGCCCGCCGACACGCCGACAGCTCCGGCTTCCATCCCGATGCGGATCTGCCGCTGAATCTCGCGCATCTGAAAGTCGTCGACCGCCGCTCGTCCGAATCCACAGGCCATCGATCGGATGTTTGCATACGGCAGGTGCGACGCCGCATTCTGAGCCGAGCTGCCGTCGAGCGCTTCCATGAACTCTTCGAAAGTCTCCCAGCCGGTCCAGTCCTGCAGTCGCAACCCGTCGAGCGATCGCAGATAAAACAGCCACTCGCGAGCGGTCTGCTCGTTGACCGGCCCGTACCCGATGCCGTCGGCCTGAAGGACTTCCGTCGTGAATCCCTGAGTCGTCTTCGGAGTGAAATTGCGTTCGCGGATCAGCCACCCGTCAGAATGGTTGTGAACATCGATGAATCCCGGAGCAACGATCAGTCCGGTCGCGTCGACGATTCTGGCGGCTTCCGCGTCGGGTGGCAGCGATCCGACAGCCGTGATTCGGTCGCCAGAGATTCCGACATCGGCCATGGTCCGGTGGCTCCCCGTTCCGTCGATGACTGTTCCGCCGCGAATAATCAGATCAAACACGCTGATGCTCCGTTGGTCGAGTTCGTAGGTCCGGCTCTGCCTGACGGAGTCCCTGTCACAAACCACGAAAGACACAAAACACACGAAAACAGTCAATGGCCTTCCGTGCTTTTCCTTCTCTTCCGTGGTTCACGTTCTTCCGGACTTCGTCAGGCACAGCCTGACCTACGGGAGGCTGCCGGGCAATTCAGGCGGCGAACTCGGTGGTTCCAGGGTGGCAATGAAAACGCGGTATCGCCAGAATGGCGAGCTTACTTCGAGCTGTAGGGACGGGTGTATCCGTCTGAAATCTGTTGTCTCGTCCTGTTTTGACTGTGTGATTGAGGAAGTTGTTTTATGGCCAAAGAAGAGGCCATTGAGGTCGAAGGCACTGTTGTCGAGGCGTTGGCGAATACTCAGTTTCGTGTTGAGCTTGAGAATGGTCACATCGTCCTGTCGCACGTTGCCGGCAAGATGCGGAAGAACTTTATTCGAATCGTGCCGGGCGACCGCGTGAAAGTCGAAGTTTCTCCGTACGACCTGAGTCGCGGCCGAATTATCTATCGCGAACGCTGATCCAGCTCGCTCCGGCCGTTTCCCGCAGAGCCGCCACGTCGTGCATTGATGCGCGTTCGTCCCGGCTTTTGCCCGACTCTCTGCCACGCTGGTACGAGTCATGCCTGAATCGACTGCATCGACCGATGCGCAAATCATGCTGTTTACGGACGGGGCCTGCAGCGGCAACCCCGGACCTGGCGGCTGGGGTTGCATCCTCAGGCACATGCGGACCGGTCAGGAAAAAGAACTTTCCGGCGGCTCCGCCGATACCACCAACAACCAGATGGAACTCCAGGCAGTCATCTCCGGCCTGAACGCTCTGAAACGCCAAACCACCGTCCTGGTCGTCACCGACAGCACTTACGTCGCCAAAGGCTGCACCGAGTGGATGGTCAACTGGAAGAAGAACGGCTGGAAACGCCGCGAAGGCAAACAGCTCAAGCCGATCAAAAACGAAGACCACTGGCGCCAGCTCGACCAGTTACTGGCGACCCACCAGGTCAAGTTCAAAGTCGTCAAAGGCCACAGCGGCCACGCCGAAAACGAACGCTGCGACGAACTCGCCGTCGCTCAGTCGATGAAGTACCGCAACGCCTGAACGAGCTCCCCGTTCGGCAATAGCCCACGCGAACTTCTGGCAGACTCTCCGTCTCGCGAAAGGCCCGCCACTCGGCTTATCGCGATAATCGCGATAATCGCGATAATCGCGGACTATATCCTTGAAACAAAGTTTCTCACGTGATAATCCTTCCACGAGCTGAATATCCAGATTTCTCACGAATACTTTTGGTTATGCGGGTGACAACCTTCAATGCCCTCAGAATCCAACAGTACGTTTGACCCAACGCTAGAGCGAGCGCGTGAACTCAACTGTGAAGGGTTCGGTTGGGGACACGCATTCGGCAAAGCTTGGCTCGAACACAGGATCTCGAATCTCGATTGGCCTGCCAAATGGGGTGACGATCTTCGAGTATTGATTTATGGAGACTTTGAGGCGCCAACAAAAGATCTATCCTTTCCTCAACTGGGCATCACAGTCCATCATGAAAAACTCGAGAACACGGTGATACGATCCGCTTTGTGCGTCGTGGAAGCAACCGTTGAGATCAGTGAACGGAGCGTGCCAGCAATTCTCGATGCTGTTCGCCGAATTAATGTTTTGCTGGGCTCTTGGACGCTCGTCGCTTGGGGCAACTCTGGCTGCGGTTGGTGGTCCTATATTACGCATGACAGCGATGGTGGCGTTCAAGAACGCTTCGATCATCATGATCTCACGTCAGCTGTTCAGGGCGTTTTGCGTCTACCCTCTACCGTCCGGCAAAAAGTTGACGCAGCTCTCTATTGGGTGCGCGAGCCTCGCGCGCTGATCATGGAGCATCACCGTAGCGATCTATTGAGAATATACGCTGCTTATTGGAACGCTTTCGAATGCCTCGTAGAGGCGGTTTTAATTTTGCAACCTCAAGCCAAGCTTTCAAAAACCGAGAAACAAACACTTATTGATGAGTTTCTGGCTGAACGTAACGGTAAGCTTTCGAGCTCGGATATCGCTACGTGTTATCAAGAGATCGTGAATCCTGGGTTTGTCGGCAAAGCAAGCCATGCTTTAGGCGTATGCTTCGCTGACCTTGCACCCGAATACATCAACGAGTGTTTTAGATTGCCGGATCGCCCAAATCGACTATACGATATTCGTAATGCAATAAATCACGGCGACATTGATGCTGAGAATCCTGAAGAACGACTGCGAGTCGACGCCCGTCTCTCCAAGTTGTGGATGATTATTTGGGGCATGTTTGGGCGACTCGTTCCGTTTCCGACACCGGTAGAAAGACCGCCGGATGCCGATAAAGCGGAGTAACGGGGTGGCCCAGGCAATCTCTTTTAGATTGCCTGGGCTACCGAACGCACAAGAGGTCTCATGCTCAGCTTTCGATGAAGATTGAAACCTTCGGTCGAAATCGCATCCTCATGATGAAGCATCTTGTCGCTGCGCGACACAGCCATTCTGGCTGTGCCACCGCCGAACGTTGACTCGGTTAAACGATGCTCTCGTACAGCAACGGGAAGAACTATCAGTGACGTAGGCTGGGTCGCGACCCAGCTTGAGAATTTTTTCGCTGGGACGCGTCCCAGCCTACCGACTGGCCCGTGAATGGTTCCGCGAAGCACAAGAGGCAGGCGGCCGTTTGAGTCTCAAGAACCAAGGTGAATGGACTCG
>JBLFXD010000089.1:0-12447 GCA_047611045.1 Planctomycetaceae bacterium
CGAGCCGGAGTCCTTCGACACGACTCAGTTCTGATCGGCTAACAGCCTGACCAGATGAAAACAGTATCGGATCAGACTCCGAGGCCGCCGCTGTGCCGAAATCCAGAATGGAATTCACCGATGCTGACCGCAAGGCTGCCAAAAGTTTGATCGACCTTGCGTTGGCGGAAGACCTCGCGGGAATCGGCGATCTGACGTGCAACTCGATGATTGGCGAATCGGACCGAGCTGATGTCCTGGTGGTGGCTCGTGAAGCGGGAATCGTCGCCGGGCTGCCGATCGGTGAACTGGTCTTCGCCAAAGTCGATCCGCACGTCGGATGGGTTCCAGAAGTTGCCGACGGAACTTTCGTCAAGCCCGGTCAAATCGTCGCCCGAGCCGGTGGACCATTGGCCGGAATCCTGATTGGCGAACGCACCTCGCTGAATTTCGTCAGCCACTTGAGCGGTATCGCCAGCCTGACTCACGAATTCGTCGAAGCAGCACGAGGAACGGCCGCCACAATTCTCGACACGCGAAAAACGTTGCCCGGTTGGAGAAGTCTCGCAAAGTACGCTGTACGAGCAGGCGGCGGAACTAACCATCGAATGGGACTCTTCGACGGAGTTCTCGTCAAAGATAACCACATCGCATCGTGGTCCAGACAGGTCGGCAACTCGCGGCTGGCCGATGCAGTCCGGCAGGCCCGTGCAGAGTCGCCGCCTGGCGTGTCCGTCGAATTCGAAGTCGACACGCTCGAGCAACTCCGAGACGTTCTTGAAGGGCGACCGGACATCGTTCTGCTCGACAATATGAACCCGGATCAGCTCCGCGAGGCCGTTAGAATAAGAAACGAAAACGCTCCGCAGGTTCTACTCGAAGCCAGTGGCGGAATCACGCTGGACACCGTCCGAGCCATCGCCGAAACCGGCGTCGAGCGAATCAGCATCGGAGCGTTGACACACTCAGCACGATGCTTCGATCTCGGTTTCGACTTTCACCACATCGCCTGATCGTTGACCGTGCGTGCAAGATCCGTTCGACTGAGCGTTCCTGCTCAGCCAGCTGATCGTCAACCCGGAGACCAAACATGCAAATCCACCAGCAGACTTCAAGTAAGAATTCACGAGGCATCAGCCGTCGCACTGCTTTGTCACAAATTTTTGCGGCGGGAACATGCACCGTATTGTTCAACCGAAGCGGCTGGGCGGCTGGAGTCGCTGATCAATACGCCGGGCTGAACTCAGCTCAGTATCTAAGCGACCTGAAAGTCCTGGCGACGGTCGAGGACGAAAAAGTTTTCACTGAAGGACCAGCGGCTGACGCTCACGGAAATCTGTACTTCACCAACGTCCCTGCCGACAAGATTCTCAAATGGGACGGAAAATCGCTAACCGTCTTTCGCGAGAAATCCAACGCCGCCAACGGTCTGTACTTCGAACCGGACGGCAGCCTGCTGGCCTGCGAAGGCGGAGCCAAACGCGTCACACGTACAAACATGAAGACGGGCGAGATCAAAGTTCTGGCCGACGGCTACAACGGATTCCCGTTGGCCTCGCCCAACGATCTTTGTTGCGATGCCGCCGGGCGAATCTATTTCACGTCACGCCCCGGTGTTGAGGATCCGTCAACGGGAAACGTCAACGCCGTCTACCGAATCGACCCGGACGGCAAGCTCACTCAACTTCTGAAATGGCCAGACATTCACATGCCGAACGGCATCGTCATCTCGCCAGACAACGGCACGCTATACCTGATCGAGGCTCACCCCGACGCCGATCGAAACCGCAACATCCTGGCGTTCGACCTCGCGGATGACGGATCGTTGAGTAACCGTCGAACGCTGATCAACTTTTACCCCGGTCGCAGCGGCGACGGAATGTGCATCGACTCAAAAGGAAACCTCTACGTCGCGGCGGGGCTGCATGCCACCAGAAAGACGAGCGAAACACTCGATACTAAGCCGGGCATCCACGTGGTCTCGCCGCAGGGAAAACTGATTGCGTTTATGCAGACGCCTGAGGACACGATTACCAACTGCACCTTCGGCGGTTCTGATCTCAAAACTCTGTTCGTAGCCTGTGGCACAAAACTGGTCAGCATTCGGACGTCAATTCCTGGCAAAGCGACTTACCGACCTCGTCAGTAGCTTCTCGATTCGCTCCGCAACATCCTTCGACAATCACCGCACCATGCTCAACGGCGACTCTACAACCCCTGCGACCACTGAAAAGCCGACACGTGAAATACGGATTGGCGATCGAACTCTGCCTTCGCGATTTTTCCTCGCGCCGCTGGCCGGGTACACGCATCTCGCCTTCCGAACTGCCATTCGCGAGTTGGGCGGAATGGGTCTGGCAACGACAGACCTCGTGCATGCGACATCGTTGCTGGCTCAGAACCGCAAGTCGCTTGAGCTGATCGAAACGAGCCACGTCGACACGCCGCTTTCGATTCAGATCTTCGGCAGCAAACCGGATGTGCTCGCAGCCGCAGCCGTCTGGCTGGAAGATCACGGTTACCAGGGCGTCGACATCAACATGGGTTGCCCAATGGCCAAAGTGAACAGCCAGGGCGGCGGTGCAAGAATCGCCTGCGAGTACGACTCGGCCTGTGAACTCGTTTCGCGAGTCGTCGGCGCCGTGAAGATCCCGGTGACCGTCAAAATGCGACTCGGCTGGGACCGCGAGAGCCTGACGGCGCCCGAGCTGGCCGCCGGCTTCGAGCAGCTCGGCGTTGCCGCAATCACGATTCACGGTCGCACGCGAGCTCAAGGCTTCGGCGGCGCCGTCGACATGGATGGAATCCGTTCGGTCGTCGAGGCTGTCGAACGAATCCCCGTCGTCGGAAACGGAGACGTCCGAAACGTCGACGACGCAATCGCCATGCAATCAGCAACTGGTTGCGACGCTGTGGCGATCGGTCGTGGAGCGATGCTCGACCCCTGGATCTTCCGGCGGCTTGAGCTGGCATCAGAAGGCAAAGACTGGAGCTTCGAACCGACGCCCGACGAACAGGTCCACTTCCTCCGTCGTCATTTCAAACTGATGACCGAGCAGCACGAAGAGTACAGTTGCAAGCTTTTCCGAAAATTCGCCGGCTGGTACGGAGCGAGACTCGGCATCCCGGAAGATCTCGAAGACCGCCTCCGCCGATTCGAATCGTTCGACGAATTCGAAAAGATCGCCGACGAAATCCGGGCACGCCACGGCGAGCGGGAATCAATCGTCGCCACCGCGCTGGTCAAAGTTCCCAACGGCCCCGTCGAACGCTGGTAGCGCCCCCTGCCCCAACCTTTTCGGGAACGTAAAAGGAACGCCGCTCTACTTGCGGATCGCCCAGAGCGAGTCGAACGTTCGAAGGTAGATCGTTCCGTTGGAGATGGCCGGTGACGCGGCGATCGCTTCCCCCAGCTCGTTCTGTGCGACCAGTTCGAATTTCTTGCCGGTCTTGACGACCGAGACTACGCCGTCGCGAGCGGTCAGGTAGAGGTGCCCGTCGGCGTAAACCGGTGATGCGCGGTGACGCTGGCGGTGGGTTCGTTCGAAGTAGTATTCCTCGCCAGTCTTCTGGTCCAGACAGAACAGGTTTCCGTCCTGCATGCAGAGATAAACAAGCCCGTCGTGAATAAGCGGCGACGGGACATCCGGAGTCTTTTCGTGGCTCCAGAGGTGCACGTCTTTGTTGAAAGTAATGTCGCCTTTTCCGTCCGGGCGAATGACTCGAACGGGGCCACGCTTAGCCGTTGGAACAACGATCATGCCGTCAGCACACAGCGGCGAAGACACAAAACGCAGAGTCTTGTCGTACTTCGATTTCACGTTGAGATTGCCGCATCGCCACAGTTCTTTGCCAGTCTGAAGATCGTGACCAATGACGAAGTCGGCACCGTGCGTGACCAGATATTTGAGTCCGTCGTGGTCGTACATCATCGGCGACGCGTATGAGTGCTTGTTTTCGTTGACTCCGTCGGTGGAGCGTTCCTGCTGCCAGATTTCTTTCCCCGTGGCTGCGTCCAGGCAGACGACCAGACCCTTGCTGGGGACCGAATTGTTCGCACCGTGAATCAGTTGCAAATAGAGCCGCCCGTCATCGAGAACCGGCGTCGATGTCAGCCCGAAAGCAATTTCGAGTTTTCCATACCGATCTGAAATATCCAGCGACCAGGCCTTCTTTCCGTCGACCGTAAAACATGCCACAGCCCCGTTGGCAAACATTGCCCAGACATGCTTGCCGTCAGTCGATGGAGAGTTCGCGGCCGAGTTGCCCTCGTCGCCTCGCACGTCTTTGTTCCCGCGACTGACGACCTGACTCCATTTCGTTTTCCCGTCGGTGCCGACGCAGATCAAAGTCAATTCTTCGCCGACCACTGCGGTCAGGAAAATGTGATCACCCCACACCGCCGGAGTCGCGCCGCCTGAACCGGGCAGTTTGAGTTTCCAGGCGACGTTCTTTTCAGAATCCCAAGTCGTCGCCAGGCCGGTTTCGCTGCTCATCCCGTCGTTCTTCGGCCCTCGCCAGTTCGGCCAGTTCCCGGCCTGGGCAAGTGAACTGCCAACAAGAACGGCGCAAAGAGTCAGGACACATATTTGTCGAATATTCATGTCAATTTCCTTGATGGCTGAAGCTTGCTCGATAAGGCGATAAAGAGGAATGACGCAAAAATTGGCCACAGAGAGCACAGAGGTCTCAGAGAATGACTTTCCGCAGCTTCTCTTTTATCTCTGTGCCCTCTGTGGCTCAAACCCTTCTCTACTTCTTCTTCGGGCGATAGCTGTGAGTTGCCTGGCCGAAAACGCTTTCGGCGGCTTCCATGATTGTTTCTGACAGTGTCGGGTGAGCGTGGATCGAGTCGGCGAGGTCTCGGGCGACGACGCCCATTTCGACAGCGATAACCCCTTCGGCAATCATCTCGCCCGCTCCCGGTCCAACGATACCCATGCCGACGACTCGTTCGGTGGCAGAGTCGACGATGAGTTTTGTGAGCCCTTCCGTGCGGGCGATGGATTGGGCTCGGCCTGAAGCAGCCCACGGGAAGCGGACAACTTTGACGTCAGCTCCGCTGGCTTTTGCTTCATTTTCGGTGATGCCGCACCAGGCGAGTTCCGGATCGGTGAACACGACGGCCGGGATAGCAATGTTGTCGAACTCGGCCGGTTCACCGATTAGTGCTTCAACCGCGACCTTCGCTTCCCGAGTCGCCTTATGAGCGAGCATCGGTTCGCCGGCAACGTCTCCGATGGCCAGAATGCTGGGGTCGGAAGTTCGTTGTTTTTTGTCGACAGTGATGAAGCCTTTTTCGTCGACAGTGACTTTTGTGTTTTCGAGGCCGAAGCCTTTGCTGTTCGGGCGGCGGCCGATCGAAATGAGTACTCGGTCAAACGTCTGCGGAGACTCAACGCCTTCGCCTTCCAGTTCGGCGACGATCCCTGCTCGCTTTGCTTTCAAGCTGGCGACTTTGGTGTTGAGGTGAATGGCTTTGAACTGGCCAGCTAATCGCTTTTGCAGAGGCCGGACGATGTCGCGGTCAGCTCCCGGCAGCAGTCCGGACAGCATCTCGACGACGGTCACTTGTGAACCGAGCGCCGCGTAGACCGATCCCATTTCCAGACCGATGTAACCTCCGCCGACGACCAGCAGTTTCTTCGGCACATCGGCCAGAGCGAGGGCGCCGGTGGAGTCCATGACCCGGTCGTCGCCGAGGTCAAAGAACGGCGGCATCGTCGGTGAAGAGCCGGTCGCAACGATCGCGTGTTTGAAGCGGAGCGTTTCTTTCGAACCGTCCGGCTTGGCGAGTCCCAGCGTGTTTGAGTCGACGAACGTGCCATACGCCTCGACCAGATTCACGCCGCGAGCTTTGCACAGTTGCCCGATGCCTCCGGTCAACCCGCCAATGACGGAATCTTTGAAGCCTCGCAGCTTGTCGAGATCGATTTTCGGCTTACCGAAGCTGAGGCCGCACTCCTCGGCATCCTTCGCTTCGTTGATCAGTTTCGCGACGTGCAGCAGAGCCTTCGAGGGAATGCAGCCTCGCTGCAGACACACTCCGCCGGGCGATGGCTCGGCGTTAACCAGCGTCACATTCAGACCGTGATCGGCTGCGGCAAAGGCGGCGGGGTATCCGCCAGGACCGGCTCCGATGACGACAATATCGGCGACAGTATCAGACATATCAGCTCTCGTTTGTGTTTGAAACGTGTGTTTCGTTGTGAATTGAATTCGCGAGGAAGCTGAGCCTCAACTCGCGTGAATCTTCGAGCAGGACACGCTAGCGGCGCCCGCGTTGATAGACAACTCCACGGACCGGTATCGGCGACTCGGAAACAGACGCTACCTGGCAAGCGTGAAATATCTCCTGAATTCCTCACCGGCACGCCGCGCGAGTCGGTGAATCGTCAATAATCGCTCGCTGGCGCTGTGAGTGTTTTGATCGTCGGGTGTGACAAGCGGGCCGAGTGTGAATCGCGGTGTGCCGGCGCGGAGATCTTTTGAGCTTTGCACACGCCTCGCTAGCAGGAAAGTCGCCCGCGCGGGCACACCAGCCGTTTGATTCGGCCCGCTGGTCACACCCTACGGAAAACTGACACGCTCCGAGTGCTGGTCTGGGAACAGACTTCGGACGCATTGCCCCGTCGAACAAAACAGGTGCACGCTGTCTACCGTGCTGCGGCGATACCGCCCTTCCGCAACATGGAATACAGAAAAATGTTGACGGAGATGCGGACCGCGTCGTCGGTGACGTAGCCGGCGCAGGCGAGGGATGCCTGGCGTTCGAGGGCGCAACTGATGTCGTGCTTGCTGTAAATCACGACGTAGCGGCCGTCGACTTTGATGCCTTCCAGAAATGGCGGACCGTTGACAATCCCACCTTCCAGCGCCGCATTTTTCGCCTGTATGGCGACGCGTCGATCGACTTTGCGCAGGTCATAGAAATCTTCGCTGGTAAACAATTCATGATCGATGGGGATCCGTTCGAGCCTCTGTCCAGGGTAAAGATCGTGCATGAAGTCTCGGAACGAGTGGTCGAAGGCCTTCGCTCCGCAACAGGCATCGGCCATCAAAAGTCGACCGCGCGAGAGGTACGCCTTCAAACGCTCGCGTTCTTCTGAGGTTGTTGTGAATCCATGCCGTCCGTGCATCACGAGCATTGAGTAGTCAAACAGACTTTCGTCGGACAGCAGGATCGTCGCCGGTTCTGTGGAAGCGGTCAGTCCAACGGTGCGGTTAACGGCTGTGAGAATGTTTCGCGCGGCCGTGGGAGCCGTGTCCCAGCCGCCGGTATGTCGAACCTGCGCGATCTGCACCAGTCCCCGACTGACTCGAGTGTCGTCGTCTTTGCGGTTGGCGAGTTCCTGGCGTTTCAACTTGTTGACCGGTTCTCGACCAGTGGCGTAGGTGATGATGTTTGTACCGACTCGCATTGCTCGTTCGATACGGCCTGAAAACTGGGCGGGACGGTTTGGAGGTTCAAGTTTCGACCAGCGATTCCATAAGCAGGCAAGATCGTCGGGCGCGTACATGATCGCCGTGCGGCATCCAAACTCAGCTCCCCACAATTCCGAGCTGTCAGCGTCCAGCAGGTATTCGGTTCTGAAGACTGGATGCTCCGCTGTGAGTTTCTGCAGACTGGTTTCGCCGTTCGGGTACATCTTCTCGATCAGCTCTTCGAAGCCTTCCTTGAACGCGACCGTTCCGCAGTTGTTTACGGCGAGGATGAAGCCGCCGAGGTTTACGTACTCTCGCAGCATTTCGATCTGCTTATCGTCGAACTCGGGCCGGTTTGAACCCGCGAGATAAAGAACGGGTGCCTGGTTAATGTCTCCGACTGTTCCGTCCTTCGATGCCTGGCCAAGATCGACCACCTGCCAGGTCATCAACTTCGGCCAGCCTTCAGCACCGGTGAGCCGGGATGTCAGATTGCGGATGTCATTCGGTTGGCGGTTCCAGTCGTCGGCATCGTCCTTTCTGACGACGTCGGGACCGTACTTCAATTTGTTGATCAGAACTGGAGCCAACCCTTTGGAAAGAAACAGCAGAGCGAAGCACGTAGCAGTGTTGGCATCCACGGAGTTGCCGGCTGGATCCCATTGCCCGTTTCGCTGGTTCTGCATTCCGATCAGCTGACGAGCACCCGAGCGGTACCAGTCGTTCTCGCCGAAGAACCGTCGACCACTCAGACGCCCGGCTCGTTCCAATCCATAGAGGTAGTAGAACTTCCAGCCACCACCTCCAGGATTTCTCGCGACCGAAAAGTGATTGGCCATCCAACGGAGACCACGTTCGAGTGACTCGTCAATCTTCGGTTTCTCGCAGCAGGATGGATTTCCGTCGGCGTCAAGTTCGTCATCGTCGCGCAGCATCGCTGAAGTCATGACCTGCACCGCAATCCCCGCGACGGTCATGCTGCCGGTGCTATCGTTTCCTGCAAGCGACGCATAACCCCATCCACCGTCCCCGTTCTGAGCCCGTTCCCAGTGTTCGCGCGCGCTTTCCCAGACTTCTCGATCGACAGCAACGCCCGCCATCGCCGCTTCGAACAGCCCCAGAACTGCAAACTGGCCGTTGCTGTGGTCGCCGCCGGTATCGATTATCGCATTCTTACTGGTGGAGTAGCTCCAGCAGCCTTTCATCTTGCCAAACGTTTTCTGCGAGGCCTCCAGCCGACCGACCAGACTTCGCATTCGAAACTTATCGTCGGGATCCTTGGCAGCGGCATAAACCATCAATAGCAATGACACTTCGTATGTGTCGTCAGGCTCGTTGAGCGAACGAAGATACTCCAGCGCTTTGCGAACGGGCTCGTCGTCGGAGCTCATGCCGCAGTTAAGTAGGGACAGAGTCGCCAAAGCCGTCACTCCAACCACGCGGTCTGAAGTGTTCCACGCTCCGTTGGCTCCCTGCTGCGCGATCAGAGCCTTCTGCCCGTTGACGATCGACTTCAGAACGGCCTGCTCGGTGAGAGCGTTGCCCTGCGCTTGAACACCGGTCGGCTCCAGAAACCCAACGACGCAGGCAACGACGCACGCAACGACGACGGCGAGGCGAGCGATCGCTGACGGTGACCAATTTTCTGCCGGGAAGCTGGTTCTGTTTTCAGGCATCGTTTCGTGGCTCCGGCTGATGGCAATCGACTGAGTCGGCGTGCCCGGTAATGTCGGCGATTCTGGTAACTCCGCAACCCCGCTCCGCATATAAACAGGACGTCAGATTCTCCGGCAAGCGGCGACCTGTGCACACCGCTTTTATCGGCAAACAGGCACTCGCCAGAGGCCTGGATTCACGAAGTCGACGATTTCCGACTCGGCCCATTGATCAACTCGGCGCAGATCGCCACAATGCCCGACTCTTCAGCCCTCCAAAGGCTGACATGTACAAATTCAGACGAAGTTGAAAGGGCCCGAATCGGCCCGCTGACGAACAAGGTTTTGCGATCATGGGACAGACACAGGATTCACTCGACCGACAGCTCACCGTTGCGCGGGAAGAGCTCGCTAAGTACGTCAGCATCCTTGACGAGAAAAAGGTTGCCGAAGGCGACCGAAAACGCGATCCAATCTGGCGAAATCTGGACTCGAATTGTCGCCAGGTTCGTACGCGAATGTGCGCCGTCGATGCCGTCGCCGCTCGCGAAGCAGAATGTGCACAGCGAAAAGAAGCTGCGGCTGCGGAGTAACTTCGCAATGCAACTTCATTTGAGCTGAGACGGTATTTCGGTCGAATAACGTTGTGAACGCGTCAGTTATCTGTGTTCCGGATCCGTTTTGGCGGCCCGGCGGCAGCTCAACACTTCATACTGGTTTGCTTTGGCAGCATGACTGCCGGCTCGGCCACGAGAGCAGACCTTCGAGTTTCGGAGAGATGACAGAGTGGCCGATTGTGCAGCACTGGAAATGCTGTGTGCCGCAAGGTACCGGGGGTTCGAATCCCCCTCTCTCCGCTCAATTGAATGCCTCTGAGTCGTAACCCTATGACTCAGAGGCTTTTGCATTTCTGAGAGGCACTCAGAGAAACCCGTTTGTGGCACATTTTGTGGCGGGGGAGTTCCCTGAAAGGAGCCTCTGATGGCTAAAGCAAAATCGTTTCGTGTGGGGAAGGTACGCGCCGACCTTAGTGGACACGTGTAGTATTTAACCTACCAGGAAAACGGGCGACGGCGGCGTCCCCGCGTTGGTCCCGATCGTGACGCAGCTCGCCAGATGGCGGCACAGATCAATGCGCAGCTTGAGGTCAACGTACCGACGGCGTTCAGTTTTGAGTCCGTGAGGATTGACGAGTTGCAACGGCGGTGGCTCGATCATCATGAGCAGATTCTGCGATCGTCCGTGCATACGGTTCGACGATATCGGACGGCGACGCGCCACCTGCTCGAGTTTGTCGCCGTTCAGTGTCCGGCACTGCAGACAGCACAGATCACTGCTCAGCACGCAGAGCAGTTTGTCAGATATCTGCGTTCGCTTCGAGTCTCACCGAACGGCCATCCCAACTCACAGAAGCGACCGCTGCTTGATAATGGAGTGAGGTACATCCTCGAAACCTGCAGATCACTGTTTGCGTTCACTGTTTGCGTTCGCGGCCAAACGGCGACACCTCTCTCCCTATGCCGAGAATCCGTTTTCGTCGCTCGATCTGGACCGGATGCCAGTCGAAGATGCTCGACCGATCGTCATCTTGTCGAGTGAACAGGAGCGTGCGTTGCTCAAGGCGTGTGACGACTGGCAGTTCCCCATCTTCCTGACGAATTGCGATCTATCCGGCTGCATGGATGCAGACTGATAGATCGTGCGTGGAAGTTTTCCGCTTCGTGAGTTGGGCAGTGGGGTACTGCGGAATCAATGACGCTCACGAATTGGCACGGGTCAAGTTTACACAAGTGGGTGGAGCAAGTCACTGCTGCCGGGGGCTCGGGCGGAGGCGGGGCGGGATTCGGTGGGGACGATGCTGGCGGTCGTGTTGGCTCGTCGTGCTTTCGAGCAGCGCGGACGGGATGGATGCGGTGGCTGCCGCGCAGCATGAAGGGACTCGGCGGGTGGCACGGCAGCGAGTTGGCAAGCACTGAGCGGGATGTTGCGGAAATTGTTTCAGCCATCGTCGTACCAGGTCGGGCGGTGGAGACCGGACATCACGGTTCGCCAGCCGGGACGGTCTGTCCGACTTGTCAGTATCAGCAACGATTCGATCAGCAACGATTCGATCAACAACGATTCGATCAACAACGATTCGATCAACAACGATTCGATCAACAACGATTCGATCAACAACGATTCGCATTTCGGGCAGCGATGCATCCACGGTTCTTCATCGGCGGGAGTATCGGTCGGATTGGTGGAGAGTGTTTCCTCAGGAGTCTCAGCGGCCTCCGGGGTCTCTCTCGTGGCCTCCGGGGTTCCACCAACGGACTCACTGCCGGGCAGCTTTGATTGGCCAGGCAGCAGTTCTCGACACTCGGCTATATATCGTTGGCGATGAGGACTGCTGTAGCCGCCGTAGCGACGTGTCTTCGTGTAGCCTTGCGGAAGAATGTGCATGGCCCAGCGGCGGACGAACTCGGCACCGGGGAGGCGTACGTCTTCGGTCTCGTCGCTGCCGCCGGGCTGCGTGCCCTTGCGGGCTCGGAACGTCACATGGCCGTTCTCGTGCGCGACCAGCCGACGATCTGGGATCGGCCCGCCCGTCATGTAGCACGCCAGATATTTCAGCACCTGGTCGGGAGTCGTGTCCGGCTTCGGGGGAGCCTGGATATAAGTCACCCAGTTCACGGACTCCAGCGGCTGGAGCCAGTCTTCGAACGCCGCGGCATTCTGCAGAGGAGACCATTCGCCGTCGAGTTTCAGTTCGCCTCGGGCCAGCAGTCGACGTAACCCGGCGAGGAAGGCGGTGCGGAAGGCGAGTCGCAGGTTGTCGGCGTCCACCAGCCAGAACCGCTTCTGAGTTTCACGAGCCGGAGGACGGGCGATCTTCCATTGGTCCGGCCTGTTCAGCGACGGTCCGCCGCCGGGCACGAACGCGTGCACATGGACGTGAGCGTCCAGCTGCTGATTCCACGTGTGCAGCATCATGACGGCCGCCGCTTCGAACTGCTGCTCGTCTTCGATCGTCTGCTTCAACGCCTGCCACGCACTACGGAACAGCAGATCGAACATCGCTTTGCGATTGCCCAGCGTCAGTGACTCAGCTTGTCGGGGATCGTGAACACGACCTGATAATACGTGACGCCTGGCAGCAGCAGCAGCAGCTTCGCGGAGGACGAAAGCCAGTCGCGACGTTTCGCTCCGCTGCACTGCGGGCAGTGACGATCGCCGCACGAGTTATGAACGACCGCGCGATGCTCGCACGAGCGGCATTCATAAACATGCCCGCCCAGTGCCGACGTGCGACACAGCGACAGCTTTGCCAGAGTGCTCTGCACCTGCGGCACGGCGGCAGATCGGTGCTCGCCCACAAAGGCGACCGTGTACTGTTTCAGGAGGT